>NZ_JACAPX010000033.1:20961-31655 GCF_013385435.1 Pseudomonas sp. F9001 | reverse complement strand
GAGCGGAACCAATAGCGGCCATCACCGCAGCAACGGATATGCCCCCCAATCTAAAAACCTACTTCTTTTTCTTCGGAACCCGCACCAACCGCGTGTCCGAATAAATGTCATGCCAGCCACGTTTCTGCTTGTCGAACAACGACCAGATAAACCCAAGCCCCAGGCACAACCACGAAGCAATCGACACCACAAACCGCAACAACGCCTGCCACAGACTAATCCGCGACCCATCAGCGTTCTGCACCCGCACCCCCCAAACCTGCATCCCCAGGGTCTGCCCCGAGTGCGTCCAGAACTTGGCAAAAAACCCAAACAACACAAAAAACAAAATCGTCGACAACAGCGGATCACCATCCAGCGCGCCAGACTCAGACAGCGCCCGCAGCTTGGCCTCACCGACAAACCCCATCCACACCAGCTTGTAGATGAAGGCCGTGACGATCAGCAGGGCGGTGCACAACAGGAAGTCATAGAACATCGCTGCCAGACGACGGCCCAGGCCTACGGCGGGAAACTCGCCTTGGGGGCTCAGCAGGTGTTTCGACATGGCATGGCTCTCGGCAGGAAAAAAGCCATTTTACGGAAGAACGCCCATAAAAAAGCCCCTGATGTCATATCAGGGGCTTTTTGTCGCAGCAAGGATCAGCCTTCTGCTTGTACTTCGTCGGCTTGCATGCCTTTCTGGCCTTGCACCGCGATGAAGGTCACTTTCTGGCCTTCTTTCAGGCTTTTGAAGCCGTTGCCCTGAATAGCGCGGAAGTGGACGAACAGATCCGGACCGCTTTCTGGAGTGATAAAACCAAACCCTTTTTCGTCGTTAAACCACTTGACGGTACCGCTCTGACGATCAGCCATTTTCTTATTTCCTTGACGCAAAAAAATTAATGACAGCCCCTTTCACATGAAAGAGTACTGGGCTGGGTTGCAGGAAAGTAAGAGACGTCGAACGGGTTGTAGCAAACTTTGGCTACTGCCCAGGTCCAGGTTCAAAGCGACCCATGCAAACACAGTGGGCAAACTCTACGCCAACTAATACAGAAAAAACAAGCCCCGGCAAAACCCCAGGTTTTGCTCGGCCTCGTTACACTTCTGTCCACAATGTGGAACGCGTTTATTCGATAGAATTCGTCACTTGTTATAGGTGACTGAACATAACATTGACTATCGTCAATGCACTTTAATGTGGCGGTTGCGTTACAGATTAGTGCACGTTAACGCAACCGCGTTACTTATAGGAACAGTCAATCAACCACGGTAGTAACGTTGTGGTACGAATGGCATTTTACTTACACGTAGTGGCACCTTTTTCCCACGTACCAACGCAGATACTTCGGTATCCAGTGCGATGAAAGCGCTGTCCAGATAACCCATGGCCAGCGGGCCGCCCAGGCTCGGGCCAAAACCGCCGCTGCAGACGCTGCCGATCACGGTGCCGTGTTCGTCGACGATTTCTGCGCCTTCACGGACCGGCGTGCGTTCCTGTGGCAACAGGCCTACGCGTTTGCGGCTGACGCCGGTTTGTTGCTGGGTGAAGATCGCATCGGCGCCCGGGAAGCCACCGGCGCGTGCGCCATCAGCACGACGGGCCTTGGAAATTGCCCACAACAGGCTGGCTTCAATCGGCGTGGTCTCGGTGTTCATGTCATGGCCATAAAGGCACAGGCCGGCCTCCAGGCGCAGGGAGTCGCGGGCGCCCAGGCCGATGGCCTGTACTTCGGTTTCGGCCAGCAGGCTGCGGGCCAGGGCCTCGGCGTTCGCGGCCGGTACCGAGATTTCGAAGCCGTCTTCGCCGGTGTAGCCCGAGCGGCTGACGTAACAATCCACGCCCAGCAGGCGGGTCGGTGCGAATTGCATGAAGGTCATGTGCTTGACCTCCGGCGCCAGGCGCGCCAGCACGCTGACGGCAGCCGGGCCTTGCAGGGCCAGCAGGGCGCGTTCCTCGAACAGTGGCTCGATGGTGCACTGGTCACCGATGTGCTGGCGCAGGTGGGCCAGGTCCTGGTCCTTGCAGGCGGCGTTGACCACCAGGAACAGTTCGTCGTTACCCAGGTTGGCGACCATCAGGTCATCCAGGATGCCGCCTTGCTCGTTGGTGAACATCGCATAACGCTGCATGCCCACCGGCAGGTCGATGATGTCCACCGGTACCAGGGTTTCCAGGGCCTTGGCGGCACCGGCGCCGGTCAGGCGGATCTGGCCCATGTGCGACACATCGAACAACCCGGCTTGTTCACGGGTGTGCAGGTGTTCTTTCATCACGCCCAGCGGGTATTGCACCGGCATGTCGTAGCCGGCGAAGGGCACCATGCGTGCGCCCAGTTCGATGTGCAGGGCGTGCAACGGGGTTTTCAACAGGGTTTCGGTGGACATATTCAGCTCCTGAAATACGTGCGGACGCGCTTATAGGCGTCAGCACTCGATAATGTTGACCGCCAAACCGCCACGGGCGGTTTCCTTGTATTTGCTTTTCATGTCGGCGCCGGTCTGGCGCATGGTGCGGATGACCTTGTCGAGGGACACGAAGTGTTGCCCGTCGCCGCGCAGGGCCATGCGCACCGCATTGATGGCCTTGACCGAACCCATTGCGTTGCGCTCGATGCAGGGCACCTGCACCAAGCCGCCGATGGGGTCGCAGGTCAGGCCGAGGTTGTGTTCCATGCCGATCTCGGCGGCGTTTTCTACCTGGGAAACCGTACCGCCCAACACTTCGCAAAGGGCGCCGGCAGCCATGGAACAGGCCACGCCGACTTCCCCCTGGCAGCCGACTTCGGCGCCGGAGATCGAGGCGTTTTCCTTGTACAGAATGCCGATGGCTGCGGCGGTGAGCAGGAAGCGCACCACTCCGTCTTCGCTGGCCCCCGGGATAAAGCGCATGTAGTAGTGCAACACCGCCGGCACAATCCCGGCCGCACCGTTGGTGGGCGCCGTCACCACGCGCCCGCCATTGGCGTTTTCTTCGTTGACCGCCAGGGCGTAGAGGTTGACCCAGTCCAGCACCGACAACGGGTCGCGCAGCGCCGATTCCGGGTTCTTGCACAGTTGGCGATGCAACGCGGCGGCGCGGCGCTTGACCTTCAGGCCTCCCGGCAAAATCCCTTCGTTGCGACAGCCCGCGTCCACGCAGTCCTGCATCACCTGCCAGATCTTCAGCAGGCCGGCACGGGTTTCCGCTTCCGGGCGCCAGGCGCTTTCATTGGTCAGCATCACCTGGCTGATGGACAGCCCATAGGTGGCGCAATGGCCGAGCAAGTCCTTGGCACTTTTGAACGGGAAGGTCAGGGGTGTGGCGTCTTCGACGATACGGTCGTGGCCGGCGGCATCTTCATCCACCACAAAACCGCCGCCCACCGAGTAGTACTCGCGGCTGCGAATCTGCAAGCCGGCGGCGTCGAAGGCGCGGAAGATCATGCCGTTGGGATGATAGGGCAGGGGTTTGCGAATCATCGCCAGGTGTTCTTTCTCGTTGAACGCAATGCTGTGTTCGCCGAGCAGGTTCAAGCGTGCGTTGCCGCGAATTTCCAACAGGCGGGCGGCAACGGTTTCGGTGTTCACGGTATCCGGGTGCTCGCCTTCCAGGCCCAACAATACGGCCTTGTCACTGCCGTGGCCTTTGCCGGTGGCGCCGAGTGAGCCGTAGAGCTCCACCTTGACGCAGGTGGTGGCGCCCAGCAGGTTGTCGCGCTTCAGTCCCTCGACGAATCGAGCGGCAGCGCGCATCGGGCCGACGGTGTGAGAGCTGGAGGGGCCGATGCCAATCTTGAACAGGTCGAACACGCTTAAAGACATGGTTGTTCTCCGGTTTCTTATTATTGATCGGATGTACTCGGTCCAATTGTGGGAGCCGGGCTTGTGTGGGAGCTGGCTTGCCTGCGATAGCATCACCCGGGTCTACCGGATAGACCGAGGTGCTTGCATCGCAGGCAAGCCAGCTCCCACAAAAGCCAGCTCCCACATTGATCGCGTTCTACCGGTCAGGTTACGCGTAGCTCTCGATCGACGGGCACGCGCACACCAGGTTGCGATCGCCAAACACGTTGTCGACCCGGCCAACCGGCGGCCAGTACTTGGCTTCGATCAACGACGCCACCGGGTACACCGCTTGCTCGCGGCTGTATGGGTGGCTCCATTCGCCAACCAGTTCCGCAGCAGTGTGTGGTGCGTTCTTCAGCGGGTTGTCGTCCTTGTCCAGCGAGCCATTTTCCACCGCGCGAATCTCTTCGCGGATGGCGATCATCGCGTCGCAGAAGCGGTCCAGTTCTTCCCGGGATTCGCTTTCGGTCGGCTCGATCATCAGGGTGCCGGCCACCGGGAACGACATGGTCGGCGCATGGAAACCAAAGTCGATCAGGCGCTTGGCCACGTCATCCACGCTGATGCCGCTGCTGTCTTTCAACGGGCGCAAGTCGAGGATGCATTCGTGGGCCACCAGGCCATTGCTGCCGGTGTACAGCACGGGGTAGTGCTCTTCCAGGCGGCGGGAAATGTAATTGGCATTCAAAATCGCCAACTGCGAAGCGCGCTTGAGGCCTGCGCCGCCCATCATGCTGATGTACATCCAGGTGATCGGCAGGATGCTCGCGCTGCCGAACGGTGCGGCGCAGACCGCGCCTTCCTTGCGTTCCATCGCGGCATGGCCGGGCAGGAACGGCGTCAGGTGGGATTTGACGCCAATCGGGCCGACGCCCGGGCCGCCACCACCGTGGGGAATGCAGAAGGTCTTGTGCAGGTTCAGGTGGGATACATCGCCGCCGAACTTGCCCGGGGCGCAGAGGCCGACCATCGCGTTCATGTTGGCGCCGTCGATGTACACCTGGCCGCCGTTGTCGTGAATGATCCCGCAGATTTCGCGGATGCCTTCTTCGAACACGCCGTGGGTGGACGGGTAGGTGATCATCAGCGCAGCGAGGTGCTCGCGGTGCTCGATGGCCTTGGCACGCAGGTCTTCGATGTCGACGTTACCGCGTGCATCGCAGGCGGTGACCACCACGCGCATGCCGGCCATGTTGGCGGTGGCCGGGTTGGTGCCGTGGGCCGACGACGGGATCAGGCAGATGTCGCGGCGTTCTTCGCCACGGCTCTGGTGATAGGCACGGATGGCCAGCAGGCCGGCGTATTCGCCCTGGGAACCGGCGTTCGGTTGCAGGGAGATCGCGTCGTAACCGGTGGCCGCGCAGAGCATGACTTCCAGTTCGGTCGTCAGTTGCTGGTAGCCGGCGCTTTGCGAGGCGGGGGCGAACGGGTGCAGGGCACCGAACTCGGCCCAGGTCACCGGGATCATTTCGCTGGCGGCGTTGAGCTTCATGGTGCACGAGCCCAGCGGGATCATGGTGCGATCCAGGGCCAGGTCCTTGTCGGCCAGCTTGCGCAGGTAGCGCATCAGCTCGGTCTCGGAGTGGTAACGGTTGAACACCGGGTGGCTGAGAATCGGCGACTGGCGCAGCAGCGCGGCCGGCAGGGTGCTTTCAACGCTGGCAGCCAATGCGGCGAAGTCCGGCAGGGCTTTACCGCCGGCGAACACGCTCCACAGGGTTTCGATGTCGGCTTGGGAGGTGGTTTCGTCCACCGACAGGCCAACGCGTTCGCCGTCGACCACACGCAGGTTGATGCGCTGGGCGCGAGCCTTGTCGTGCAGGGCAGCAGTTTGCGCGCCGGTCTTGATGGTCAGAGTGTCGAAGAAGTGGGCTTGTTCAACCGCCAGGCCCAATGCGCCCAAGCCTTTGGCGAAGATCGCGGTCAGGTGGTGAATGCGGTTGGCGATCTGGGTCAGGCCTTTCGGGCCGTGGTACACGGCATACATGCTGGCGATGTTGGCGAGCAATACCTGGGCGGTGCAGATATTGCTGGTGGCCTTCTCGCGGCGGATATGTTGCTCGCGGGTCTGCATGGCCAGGCGCAGGGCCGGCTTGCCGAAACGGTCCACGGAGACGCCGACCAGACGGCCCGGCATGTCGCGCTTGAACGCATCCTTGGTGGAGAAGTACGCCGCATGCGGGCCACCGAAGCCCAGCGGAACGCCGAAGCGTTGCGCGCTGCCGATGGCCACGTCGGCGCCGAACTCACCCGGCGGGGTCAGCAGGGTCAGGGCCAGCAGGTCGGCGGCCACGGCCACCAGCGCATTGGCGGCGTGGAAGCGCTCGGTCAGTTCGCGGTAGTCGAACACGTCACCGTTGCTCGCCGGGTATTGCAGCAGGGCGCCGAAGAAGGCACTGACGTCGGTCAGTTCACGCTCGTCGCCCACCACCACGTCGATGCCCAGTGGCTCGGCACGGGTGCGCAGTACGTCGAGGGTTTGCGGGTGGCTGTGCACGGAGGCGAAGAACGCGTTGCTGCCTTTGTTCTTGCTCAGGCGTTTGCAGAAGGTCATGGCTTCGGCAGCGGCGGTGGCTTCGTCCAACAGCGAGGCGTTGGCGATCGGCAGGCCGGTGAGGTCGCTGATCAGCGTCTGGAAGTTCAGCAGCGACTCCAGGCGGCCCTGGGAAATCTCCGGCTGATACGGCGTGTAGGCGGTGTACCAGGCCGGGTTTTCCAGGAGGTTGCGCAGGATCGGCGACGGTGTGTGGCAGTTGTAGTAGCCCTGGCCGATGTAGGTCTTGAACAGCTCGTTCTTGGCGGCAATCGCCTTGATCGAAGCCAGTGCGTCGGCTTCGCTCAAGCCATCGCTCATGCCCAGTACGGCGGTGCCCTTGATGCTCTCCGGGATCACGCTGGCGCTCAAGGCTTCCAGGGAATCAAAGCCCAGGGTGGCGAGCATGTGTTGCTCGTCGTCCTGGCGCGGGCCGATGTGGCGGGCGATGAATTCGTTGGCGGTGGTCAGATTAGTCATGGCGCGCTCCTCAGGCTTCAGCGTTGGCTTTGATCAGGCGGTCATACGCATCCTGATCCAACAGCTTAGCTACTGCGTCGGCATCAGCCGGTTTAAAGCGGAAGAACCAGCCTTCGCCCATCGGGTCTTCGTTGACCAGCTCGGGGCTGCCGTCCAGCTTGTCGTTTACTTCGAGGACTTCGCCGTCCAATGGCATGTATACGCCGCTGGCGGCCTTGACCGATTCAACGGTGGAGGCTTCTGCCCCTTTGTCGTAGGACTGCAGCTCAGGCAGTTGCACGAAAACCACATCACCCAGCGCGTTCTGCGCAAAAGCGGTAATGCCCACGGTCACGCTGCCGTCGGCTTCGGCGCGCAGCCATTCGTGATCTTCAGTAAAGCGCAACTCGCTCATGGAAACTCCTCAGGGCCAGATTCGTCTGGTGGACGGGATTGGAATAATGGGGAGTTGCTTAGCAAAATTGCGGCCAATGTTTTTTTGTCGTTATAAAACAATTAGTTACTGATTATGGCGGGTGGTGATCGGAAGGTGGTTGTAGCGATATCGCTACAGCTGGGCCGTTGAAAAAAAGACTATGAGGATCAAAGCCTTGCATCGCGACGCTTGGGACGGTGTGTATTGATATCGTTCCACTGTAGCGCTTTCAGTACAGGCGGAGGTCGCTTTTGAGGGCGCCGTAGATCAAATGTGGGAGCGGGCTTGCTCGCGAAAGCGGTAGGTCAGTGCCGAATGTATTGACTGACCCAACGCATTCGCGAGCAAGCCCGCTCCCACATGTTGATCGCGTTCAGTCAGTCAGGGCTTGCTGGGAATACCGTACTTGCGCAAGCGATGGGCAATGGCGGTGTGGGAGGTTTGCAGGCGGCTGGCCAGCTGGCGCGTGGACGGATAGCTGACATAGAGCTTCTCCAGCAACCCGCGCTCGAAATCCTCCACGGCCTGCTCCAGGCTGTCGACTTCACCATCGTTCTGCCGCGCCACCGAGGTGCCGGCGATGTCCAGGTCGCCGATGTCCACCAGGCTGCTTTCGCAAATGGCCGCGGCGCGGAAGATCACGTTCTGCAACTGGCGCACGTTGCCCGGCCAGCGGTTGCCCAGCAGCGCCGGGTAGGTGCCCGGCGCCAGGCGGCAGACCGGGCGCTGGATCTGCGCGCAGGCCTGCTGCATGAAGTAGCGGGCCAGCAGCAGGATGTCCTGGCCGCGCTCGCGCAGGGGCGGCACTTCGACGTTGAGCACGTTGAGGCGGTAGAACAGGTCTTCGCGGAAGGTGCCTTCGCTGACCATCTTTTCCAGGTCGCGGTGGGTGGCGCTGAGGATCCGCACATTGACCTTCACCTCACGGTCGCCGCCCACCCGGCGGAAGCTGCCGTCGTTGAGAAACCGCAGCAGCTTGGCCTGCAAGTACGGTGACATCTCGCCGATCTCGTCGAGGAACACCGTGCCCTGGTTGGCCAGTTCCATCAGCCCCGGCTTACCGCCGCGCTGGGCACCGGTGAAGGCGCCGGGGGCGTAGCCGAACAGTTCGCTCTCGGCCAGGTTCTCCGGCAGCGCCGCGCAGTTCAGGGCCAGGAACGGCGCGCTGTGGCGTGCGCTGATGGCGTGGCAGGCACGGGCCACCAGCTCCTTGCCGGTGCCGGTCTCGCCCTGGATCAACAACGGTGCATCCAGCGCCGCCACCCGTTGCGCCCGCGCCTTGAGGGTGCGGATCGCCGGAGACTCGCCCAACAACGCGTCGAAACCTTCGGCGTGGTCATGGTGCAGCGCCGACAGTTGTTCGCCGATGCGGTTGGGTTGGTACAGGGTCAGCAGGGCGCCGGCGTCGGTGATCGGCGTGGCGTCCAGCAGCAGGGTCTGGCCGTTGACGCTGATTTCCCGCAGGGCCAGGCGAAAGCCGTGTTCCAGCAGGGTGGCCAGCAGGGTTGGGTCGTCGAACAGTTCGTTGATGCTTTCCCCGGCGGGTTCGCGACCGTACAAGGCGATCAGCGCCGGGTTGGCCAGCAGGATCTTGCCGGCGCTGTCCAGGGCCAGTACCGGGTCGGTCATGGCGGCGAGCAGGGCATCGAGTTGCAGGTGCTGGCGCTGGCCGGGGAGGATGTCGACCACGGTCACGGCTTGCACGCCGCGCACGCTGAACAGTGCATCGCGCAGCTCTTCCAGCACCTCGGCGCTCAGGGTTGGCGCGTCGATGTAGACGTTGGGCGGAACCATTTCCACCGCATCCAGGTTCAGATTGCGCCCACCGAGCAAGGCCAGGACTTCCTGGGTGATGCCGACGCGGTCGATGAAGCTGACGTGGATACGCATGGGGCGGTTAGCGGTTCTGGCGAGCGAGAGGTGGCAAGTATGCCTTGGAGAAGATGGAGATCAAAATGTGGGAGCGGGCTTGCTCGCGAATGCGGTGTGTCAGTCACCGGATGTATCAGCTGATACACCGCATTCGCGAGCAAGTCGAATCGTCGCACCGCCGCTCCCACATTTGATAGTTGGTGCCTGGGAAATCAGGTTATTCGAGGTGTTCGGGTTTGACCGGATCCCCAGGCTTCACATCCAGCTGATGGCGCACATCCTCAAACATCAAATCGTACTGCTTGTGCATCTGGCCATTGAGCACGGCAATCTTCGGCATGCCGTACTTCTGCGCGATGTTCATCGCCTGCCGGGCGAAGTCGAACGACTGGTCCTTGGGCAGGAAGAACTCTTCCTTGAGCTCCTTGCCCTGCACCGTGCCGTGCATCTTGAAGAGCATTCCCTTGCCTTCCTTTGGGTCCTGGCTGACTTCGTAGTCGATGCACAGGTTGTAGCTGTAGTCATCCTTGTTCAGCGCGTGGCGTTCGATGTGCAGGTGACCAGGTTCAAAGGTAGCCATAGGCGTTTCTCCTCTACTTCACAGGTAGGTGATGCCAGGTTTTGCGGTACTGATGCGGGTGCCGGCGCTGCCCTGGACAATTGCTTCGATGTCCGAGAGTGAACCGATCACTGCGGTTTTTCCAGTCTGGCGGGCGAACTCGCACGCGGCCTGGACCTTGGGTCCCATGGAGCCGGCGGCGAAGCCGAGCTTTTCGATTTCGTCCGGGTGTGCCTGGCCGATGGCTTTCTGGGTGGGCTTGCCGAAGTCGATAAAGGCGGCATTGACGTCGGTGGCGATCACCAGCAAATCGGCGTCCAGTTGCCCGGCCAGCAACGAGGAGCACAGGTCTTTGTCGATCACGGCTTCAATGCCCTTGAGCTTGCCGTCTTCGCCATACATCGTCGGAATCCCGCCGCCACCGGCGCAGATCACGATGCTGCCTTTTTCCAGCAGCCACTGGATCGGGCGGATTTCAAAGATCCGTTTTGGCCGTGGGCTGGCCACCACGCGGCGATACTTGTCGCCATCGGGGGCAATCGCCCAGCCTTTTTCAGCGGCCAGTTTTTCCGCTTCGGCTTTGGAGTACACCGGGCCGATGGGTTTGGTCGGGTTCTGGAAGGCCGGGTCCTTGGCGTCGACTTCGACCTGGGTCAGCAGTGTGGCGAACGGCACTTCGAAGTCCAGCAGGTTGCCCAGTTCCTGTTCGATGATGTAGCCGATCATGCCTTCGGTTTCGGCTCCCAACACATCCAGCGGGTAAGGTGAAACCTGGGTGTAGGCGGCAGCCTGCAGCGACAGCAGGCCCACTTGCGGGCCATTGCCGTGGGCAATCACCAGCTCGTTGCCTTTGTGGATCTTGGCGATCTGTTCGGTGGCGATGCGGATATTGGCCCGTTGATTGTCTGCGGTCATGGGTTCACCACGGCGCAGAAGGGCGTTGCCGCCCAGTGCAACGACGATACGCATATAAGGTTGTCCTTCCAGAATCCAGCGTTGTGAACACCGGGCCAAATGTGGGAGCG
>NZ_JACAPX010000033.1:0-20901 GCF_013385435.1 Pseudomonas sp. F9001 | reverse complement strand
GTGGGAGCGGTATTGGTTTAGATATCCGCCAGCGCCGACACCAGGATCGCCTTGATGGTGTGCATGCGGTTTTCCGCCTGTTCAAAGGCAATGTTGGCCGGCGACTCAAACACCTCTTCGGTCACTTCCACGCCATTGGCCAGGTTCGGATAACGCGCGGCGATGTCCTTGCCGACCTTGGTTTCGCTGTTGTGGAACGCCGGCAGGCAGTGCATGAATTTCACCCGTGGGTTGCCCGAGGCTTTCATCATCTTGGCGTTGACCTGGTACGGCAGCAGTTGCTCGATGCGCTCGTCCCACGCTTCCACGGGTTCGCCCATGGACACCCAGATATCGGTGTGGATGAAGTCCACGCCTTTCACCGCTTCCTTCGGGTCTTCGGTGATGGTGATGCGCGCGCCGCTTTCCTCGGCGAATGCCTGGCACTGCTTGATGAAGTCAGCATGGGGCCACAGGGCTTTCGGTGCGCCGATGCGCACGTCCATGCCCAGCTTGGCGCCGATCATCAGCAGCGAGTTGCCCATGTTGTAGCGGGCGTCGCCCAGGTAGGCGTAGCTGATGTCATGCAGCGGCTTGTCGCTGTGCTCGCGCATGGTCAGGGTGTCGGCGATCATCTGGGTGGGGTGGAATTCAGCGGTCAGGCCGTTGAACACCGGCACCCCGGCGAACTTGGCCAGTTCTTCGACGATTTCCTGTTCAAAGCCACGGTACTCGATGGCATCGAACATCCGGCCGAGGACGCGGGCGGTGTCTTTCATGCTTTCTTTGTGGCCGATCTGCGACGACACCGGGTCGATGTAGGTGACGTGGGCACCCTGGTCGTGGGCCGCGACTTCGAACGCGCAACGGGTGCGGGTCGAGGTTTTTTCGAAGATCAGCGCGATGTTTTTGCCCTTCAGGTGCGGACGCTCGGTGCCGGTGTATTTGGCGCGCTTGAGGTCGCGGGACAGGTCCAGCAGGTAGTGCAGCTCGCGAGTGGTGTGGTGCATCAGCGACAGCAGGCTGCGGTTGCGCATATTAAAAGCCATGGTGGATCTCCTTCTGTTTAGGTTATCCCCCTGGCCGGCGCCTTATGAGCGGCGGCCAGGGTTTGAATATCAGTAGTCGATTGGGTCGCGAATGATCGGGCAGGTCATGCAGTGGCCGCCGCCACGGCCACGGCCGAGTTCACCGGCGCTGATGGTGATGACTTCCACACCGGCCTTGCGCAGCAAGGTGTTGGTGTAGGTGTTGCGGTCGTAGCCGATCACCACGCCAGGCTCCACGGCCACTACGTTGTTGCCGTCATCCCACTGCTCGCGCTCGGCGGCGAAGCTGTTGCCGCCGGTTTCCACCACACGCAGGGCCTTGAGGTTCAGGGCGGCGGCGACGGTGTCGAGGAAGTTGGTTTTTTCGCGCTGGATGTCGATGCCGCCGGGCTTGGTCTCGTCCGGGCGCAGGGTGAAGGCGACGATCTGGTTGACCACTTCCGGGAAGATCGTGACCAGGTCGCGGTCGCAGAAGCTGAACACGGTGTCGAGGTGCATCGCCGCGCGGGATTTTGGCAGGCCGGCGACGATCACACGCTCCACGGCCTTGTGCTTGAACAGGTTCAGGGCGAGTTGGCCGATGGCCTGGCGCGAGGAACGCTCGCCCATGCCGATCAACACCACGCCGTTACCAATCGGCATCACGTCGCCGCCTTCCAGGGTGGCGTTGCCGTGTTCCTGGTCAGGGTCGCCGTACCACACCTGGAAGTCCGCGTTGGTGAACTCGGGGTGGAATTTGTAGATGGCGCTGGCCAGCAGGGTTTCCTGGCGTCGCGCCGGCCAGTACATCGGGTTCAGCGTCACGCCGCCATAGATCCAGCAGGTGGTGTCGCGGGTGAACTGGGTGTTGGGCAACGGCGGCAGGATGAAGCTTGAGTGGCCGAGGAAATCGCGGAACATCTCGATGGTCTTGCCACCGAAACTGCTCGGCAGGTCATCGGCCGACACGCCACCGATCAGGTACTCGGCGACCTTGCGCGGCTCCAGGCTGCGCAGCCACGAGCTGACCTCATTGACCAGCCCCAGGCCCACCTGGTTGGCGGTGATCTTGCGCTCCAGGATCCAGTCCAGCGCTTCGGGGATGGCGACGATGTCGGTCAGCAGGTTGTGCATTTCCAGCACATCGATGTCGCGCTCGCGCATCTTGGTCACGAAGTCGAAGTGGTCGCGCTTGGCCTGGGCTACCCACAGCACGTCATCGAACAGCAGTTCATCGCAGTTGTTTGGGGTCAGCCGCTGGTGGGCCAAACCTGGGGAGCACACCATGACTTTGCGCAGTTTGCCGGCTTCGGAATGTACGCCGTACTTCACTTTTTCCGTGGTCATTACAGATCCTCCAGTGAACAATGATTACAGGGTCAGGAAGCCGGAGTAGAGGCCATAGCCCGCCACGAGGGCGCCTATGACGACTGCGGCGAAAATCAGCTTCTCGACGTTGGTGAAAATCGGTTTGCCCAGTTCATGCTTGGCCATGGCGAACAGGATCACGCCAGGGGCGTAGAGCAGGGCGGACAGCAACAGGTACTTGGTGCCACCGGCGTACAGCAGCCAGACCGCGTAGATCAACGCGATGGCGCCGATCAGCAGGTCTTTCCTGCGTTCGCCCGGGGCGCTTTCATAGGTTTCACCGCGCACCGCCAGCAGCAGTGCATAGGCCGCCGACCACAGGTAAGGCACCAGGATCATCGAGGTGGCGAGGTAGATCAGCGACAGGTAAGTGCTTGCCGAGAACAGCGTGATCACCAGGAAAATCTGCACCATGGCGTTGGTCAGCCACAGGGCGTTGGCCGGCACGTGGTTGGCGTTTTCCTTACGCAGGAACTCCGGCATGGTGTGGTCCTTGGCGGCGGCGAACATGATCTCCGCACACAGCAGCACCCACGACAGCAGCGCCCCCAGCAAGGAAATGATCAAGCCGACGCTGATCAATACCGCGCCCCAGTGACCCACCACGTGCTCCAGCACGGCGGCCATCGACGGGTTTTGCAGCTTGGCCAATTCCGGTTGGGTCATGATCCCCAGGGACAGCACGTTCACCAGCATCAGGAACAGCAGCACGGTGATAAAACCAATCACCGTGGCCTTGCCGACGTCGGAGCGTTTTTCGGCGCGGGACGAGAAGATGCTCGCACCCTCAATGCCGATGAACACCCAGACGGTGACCAGCATCATGTTGCGCACCTGGTTCATCACGCTGCCCAGGTCGGGGTTTTTCACGCCCCAGATGTCGGCGGTGAAGATGTCCAGCTTGAACGCGAAGAGCGCGATCAACACAAACAGCACCAGTGGCACCACTTTGGCGATGGTGGTCACCAGGTTGATGAACGCGGCTTCCTTGATCCCGCGCAGTACCAGGAAGTGCACGGCCCACAGCAGCACCGACGCGCCGATCACCGCCGCCGGGGTGTTGCCTTCGCCGAAGATGGGGAAGAAGTAACCGAGGGTGCTGAACAGCAGCACGAAATAGCCGACGTTGCCCAGCCAGGCACTGATCCAGTAACCCCAGGCGGATGAGAAACCCATGTAGTCGCCAAACCCGGCCTTGGCGTAGGCATAGACCCCGCCGTCGAGGTCGGGCTTGCGATTGGCCAGGGTCTGGAACACGAACGCCAGGGTCAACATGCCCACGGCGGTGATCACCCAACCAATCAGTACCGCGCCGACATCGGCGCTGGCCGCCATGTTTTGCGGCAGTGAGAAGATCCCGCCACCAATCATTGAACCCACGACAAGTGCAACCAGTGCGCCGAGTCGAAGTTTTCCGGGAGATTCAGACATCGCATGACTCCAATGCAGGAGAAGAGAGACCACAGAATAAATCCGTGCGCTAATCAAACAGCTGACTCAGATCACTTCATTGGCACATTCCATTGTGAATTAATGACTTATGATGAAAGGTACGGGCGCTCAAGTGCCTCGCAGAGGCTCGTCGTAGAGCGGTTCTGCGTTTCAAACAACAGGTTTTCTCATTAGCATGGACCTTTGAAGCTAGCCCGTATTTGCAGATATGCAAACTTTTACAGCGCAGCGTTATTTAAATTATAAATTTGCCTTAACGCTGTTTATTGTCATGCCTTTAAGTTATGAAGCAGGCGCCTTTATTGGCTATATCTAATAAACGCTGCGCCGGCTTAATAAATTAGTTGAGTGCACAGTTGTTGGCTCAATGGTTGTTTTGTTCAGGAGTATTCATGTCCCAATCCTCGGAAAAGCTGCGCCTCAATGCCTTGATCGCCCTGGTGGTGGGCTCGATGATCGGCGGCGGGATTTTCTCGTTGCCGCAGAACATGGCGGCGCGGGCCGAGGTAGGCGCGGTGTTGATTGGCTGGGGCATTACCGCCGTGGGCATGCTGACCCTGGCCTTTGTGTTCCAGACCCTGGCCAACCGCAAGCCGGAACTGGATTCCGGCGTATACGCGTACGCCAAGGCCGGGTTTGGCGACTACATGGGTTTCTCGTCGGCCTGGGGCTACTGGATCAGTGCCTGGATGGGCAACGTCGGTTACTTCGTGTTGCTATTCAGTACCCTCGGCTACTTTTTTCCGGTGTTCGGCCAGGGCAATACCCCGGTGGCGATTGGCTGCGCGTCGGTGTTGCTGTGGGCCGTGCATTTTTTGGTGATGCGCGGGATCAAGGAGGCGGCGTTCATCAACCAGATCACCACCGTGGCCAAGATCGTACCGCTGGTGATGTTTATCGTGATCGCCGCCGTGGCATTCAAGGCCGATATCTTTACCCGGGATATCTGGGGCCTGAGTAATCCGAATTTCGGCGGCGTGGTGGATCAGGTGCGCAACATGATGCTGGTCACGGTGTTTGTGTTTATCGGCATCGAGGGCGCCAGTGTCTACTCGGCGCGGGCCGAGAAACGCTCGGACGTGGGCCGGGCCACGGTCATCGGTTTCCTGGGGGTGTTGGCGCTGCTGGTATTGGTCAACCTGCTGTCGCTCGGGATCATGAGCCAGCCGGAACTGGCCAACCTGCAAAACCCGTCCCTGGCCGGGGTGCTGGAACATATCGTCGGCCCGTGGGGCGCGCTGTTGATCAGCATCGGCCTGGCGGTTTCGCTGTTGGGCGCGCTGCTGTCGTGGGCCTTGCTCTGCGCCGAAATTCTCTATGCCACCGCCCATGACAAGACCATGCCGGCGTTCCTGAAAAAGGAAAACGTCAATCAGGTGCCGGTCAATGCGCTGTGGCTGACCAATGTGATGATCCAGCTGTTCCTGGTGATCACGCTGTTTTCGGAAAGTACCTACACCACCCTGATCTACCTGGCGTCGTCGATGATCCTCGTGCCCTATCTGTGGTCGGCGGCGTATGCGGTGCTGTTGAGCGGCCGCGGTGAAACCTACGAAGGCGCCCATGGCGAACGCACCAAGGACCTGCTGGTGAGCCTGATCGCCCTGGCCTATGCGGTGTGGCTGCTCTACGCCGGTGGCCTGAAGTACTTGCTGCTGTCGGCGCTGCTGTATGCACCGGGCGTGATCCTGTTTGCCCTGGCCAAGCGCGAGCAGGGCCAGCCCTTGTTTACCCATCTGGAAAAAGGCATTTTCGCCTGCGTGATCGCCGGGGCGAGCCTGGCGGCGTATGGGTTGTACAGCGGGGTATTGTCGTTGTGAGAATGCAACTGGCGTATCAGGCGCCGTATGACTGGGCGGCGATGTCGGGCTTTTTGTCGGCGCGGGCGATCAGCGGGATGGAGACGGTGGACGCTGGCGTTTACTCACGCAGTATCAGTGTCGACGGTCAGCAGGGTTGGCTCAGTGTGTCACCGGGGGCCGGTGATTGGCTTGAAGTAACGGTGGACTTCCCCGACCCGGCTGCGTTGCCGGAGATTGAGCGGCGGTTGCGGGACATGTTTGACCTGTCGGCTGACCCGAAGCGGATCAACCGGCAATTGGCGAATGATCCCTTGATGGCGAGCTTGGTGGCGGCGCGGCCTGGCTTGCGGGTGCCGGGAACCTGGGATGGGCTGGAGTTGGCGATCCGCGCGGTGTTGGGCCAGCAGATTAGCGTGGTGGCGGCGATCAAGCTGGCGGGCAAGCTGGTGGCGCAGTACGGCACGCCGCTGGTGACGCCCCATGCCGGTGTGACCCATGTGTTTCCTTCGGCCGAGGTGCTGGCAGCCGCAGATTTGGCAACCCTCGGCATGCCGAAAAGTCGCGGGCGTACCTTGTCGGGCGTGGCCCAGGCGTTGCTGGATGACCCGCAGATTTTCCAGGCGAAGGCGAACCTGGAGGAAGGCGTGGCGCGGTTGGTCGCATTACCCGGGATTGGTGACTGGACGGCGCAGTACATCGCCATGCGCCAGATGCGCGAGCAGGATGCGTTTGCCTCGGGGGATATCGGTTTGATCAATGCGCTGGTGGCGCTGGAAGGCGGGCCGGTGAGCCCGCGCCAGTTGCTGGCGCGGGCTGAGGCCTGGCGACCGCTTAGAGCCTATGCGGCGCAGCATTTGTGGACATCACTGAGCCGCGCGGATTGATTCTGCATACCTGTGGCGAGGTAGCTTGCTCCCGCTGGGGCGCGAAGCGGCCCCATCGACCCAAAAGCTGGGGCCTGCTGCGCAGTCCAGCGGGAGCAAGCTCCCTCGCCACAGGATCTTCGGTCACCACTGAGGGCGGTGTGAGCCCAATTCCCCTGCGGGCAAATCCCACTGCAACGGTGTCCCGCTGATGGTCACCGGGGGCAGCAAGCGGTGGGCCGGGCCCCAGGCGGTTTGCTCCACCACCAAGCCTTGATCACCCGGTTCTTCGGCCCGCAGCGGTAGTTGTTCAGGGACTTGTCCTGCGTCCACCAACAGCTTTGCCGTGCGCGCGAGGGACAACCGTGCCGAACCGCCGCGGCCGGATTTCAAGCGTTCACTCAACGCCTGAATCGCACTGGCCGCCATCAAATACCCGGTGGCGTGGTCCAGCGCCTGCAACGGCAGCGGCACCGGTTTGTCCGAGTTTTTCCACTGCCTGCCAGCCTCGGCAATCCCGGTGCTCATCTGCACCAGGCTGTCGAACCCCCGGCGATTGCGCCACGGGCCGCTCCAGCCGTAAGCGTTGAGGCTGGCGTCGATCAGGCCAGGCGCGATGGCTTGCAGCGCAGCCCCACCGTAGCCCAACTGTTCCAGTGCATCGGCGCGGTAGCCGTGCAGCAGAATGTCGGTGTTCTTGAGCAGGTTTTCGAAGATCAGGCGGTCGTCGGGGTTTTTCAGGTCCAGGCGGGCGCAACGTTTGCCCAGGGTCATTTCCGGCACCACGCCGGGTTCGTTCCAGTCAGGGGAGTCGATGCGCAGTACATCGGCGCCGAGGCCAGCCAGAAAACGGCTGGCGGTGGGGCCGGCCAATACGCGCGTCAGGTCCAGCACCTTGATGCCCGCCAGCGGCCTTGCCACCGAGCCCAGCCAGGGTTTGTCGCTGAGGGCTGCAAAGGTCTGGCGATGGACCAGCGGTTCCTGATTGACCGCCAAGCCTTGTGGATGAACTTGCCAGTCTTGCCACGAACGCATCTGCGCCGCACAGCCGTTGGCTTCGACGATCGCCTGTTCCAGCTCGGCAGCGGTCCATGGCGCAACCTTCGCGGCCATTGCTTCACGGTCAGCGACCTGCCCGAGTACGCGCTCGGCGGCGGCACGGTGATGCGGTGCATTGGTGTGCAGGCGAATCCAGCCATCGGTGCAGGCGTAGTCGCCGGCAATCGGGTCCCACAGCGGCGGGGTGGTCCAGCCGTCGGGGCGCAGCGAGGAGGAGAACCAGAACGAGGCGAGGCGCCGGTCCACGGTCACCGAGGGCTGGCGCCCGGTTTGCTGCAACAGCAACTGTGCGACCGCCTGGCCTGCGGCACCGATGCTGGCGCTGGCCAGTTCGGTGACGGCAAAGGTCGAGGGCAGGGCGCCGACCTCGGTTACGGCCAGTGGGGTGACGGGTAAATCGAGTGCTTCCTGGATGGGGGTGAGCAGATCAGTCATCAAAGGCCCTCCTAATGAGAAGGACCATCATAGAAGATCATCAGGGTTGAATGACAACCCCCGGCTCCAGCGGCAGGTCCACGCTGGCGATAAAGCCGCCGCCTTGATGATTGGCCAGGATCAGGCTGCCGCCATGGCGCTCTGCGGCGCGCCGCGCGATGGCCAGGCCCAGGCCATGGCCCTGGGCGGTTTGCCCCGGGGCGCGGTAAAACGGCTCGCCGAGTTGGCTCAGGTGTTCGGCATCCACGCCGGGGCCGTGGTCGCGCACACTGATCACAATGCGTTCGCCCTGGCGTCTGGCGTCCATTTCAATCGGTTGCCCGGGCGGGTTGAAGCGTTGGGCGTTGCGCAGCAGGTTATCCACCGCGCGTTCGATCATGGTCGGCCAGCCCTTGAGGTGCAGCCCGGCCTCGGCATCCAGCTGCACGGGTTGGTCCGGCGCGCCGAGCAAGGCGTCTTTTTGCAGGGTCCGGAGTAACGGGTTGAGGTCGATGTCTTCGGCACTGGCGTTATCGGCGTCCACCCGGGCGAGTACCAGGATTTCGCTGATCAGCGCTTCCAGGCGGTCGCATTCGCGGGTCAGGCGCGGCCAGAGTTTTTCCCGCGCTTCGGGGGTGGCCCGTTCTGCCAGGGCCAGGGCGATCCGCAGGCGGGCCAGGGGCGAGCGCAGTTCGTGGGACACATCCCGCAGCAACTGGCGCTGGCTGCCGATCAGGCTTTGCAGGCGGGCGCCCATGCGGTTGAAGTCGGTGGCCAGTACGCCGAATTCATCGCGACGGTTGGCCAGCCGCGCCAGGCTGTTCTGCTGATAGGTGGTCTGGCCCAGGTCGTGCACTGCGCCGCGCAGGCGGCTGAGGGGGCGGGTGATGGACAACGTCACCAACAGGCTGAACAGGGTCAGCACCACCAGCGCAATCGCCAGGGCGCTTAACGGCCAGAGCAGGCTGCTGCGGTGCCAGGCGTCCAGTTCCGGGTGGGGAATGCGGTAGATCAGCAGGTAGGTGTCGCCGGTTTTTTCGCTGGTGTACTCGGCGGTCAGCCGGCGCCAGGGCAGGTGGCGGTCCTGGCTGTCGTTTTGCCGGGCTTCGAGGGCGGCGGCGCGGCGCGGGAAGGTGCCGCGCACCACAGGCTCGCCGCTTTCGTTAAGCACTTGCACGTCAATGTGGTACTGACGCTTGCGCTGCTGCAGCAGCTCCTGGGCGGCGTCTTCGCCCTGGGCCTCGTAAAGCTGCGTCCATTCCTGCGCGAGGTTATTGAGCCCGGGGTGGCGGCTGAGAATCCAGGCGTCCTGGTTGAGCATATGCCCAAGCAGGATCGACAACCCGGCAACCAGGGCGATGGCCAGCCAGAAGCTGGCAAGGACGCGCCAGAACAATGAACGCACAAGATATCCTCAAACAGGAAAAGCCCAGCGGCGGTGGCCACTGGGCTGGGAGTGAAGCTAGATCATTATTGCGCTTTTTGCGGCTGCTGGGCTTTCCAGGCCTGGAATTCCTTCCACTCGGCGCGGCGCTCGGCTTGTTTCTTCACGATCTCGTCGAATTTCTTCTGTTGATCGGGTTTCAGCACGGCACGGATGTCGGTCTGGGTTTTCTGCTTGGCGGCCGCCATTTCGTCTTTCATGGCTTTCTGATCAGCGGCTGGCAGTTTGTCCAGGTACTTGCGCACCAACTCTTTGCGAGCGTGCCATTGCTGGCCCATCAACTTGCCGATCTGCTGGCGCTGTTCAGGGCTCAGGTCCAGCTGGCTGAAAGGGCCACCTTTGCCCCGCATGCCGTGTTCACCGCCGTGACCTGGGCCACCCATCATGTGGCCTTCAGGACCGCCCATCGGGCCTGGGCCTTCTGGCGCAGCGGCCATGGCAACGGTTGGCAGGGCAGCAGCGAACATCAAAGCGATAAGGGTCTTGCGCATGGTGATTCTCCTGTCTCTATTCCGGTGAGTCCGGATGTGAGTAGATTACGGAGATCAAGGTCAGCGGCAGTCAGGGGACGGTAAAGCTTGGGTAAAGAGGATTTTGGGCGGGGCTGACAAAACTATTGGCGACCGTAGCAACTGTCGAGCCTGCGATGCAGGCGCTGCGGTCTGACACCTGTACCGAGGAGATGCTGTCGCAGCCTCGCCGAGGCTCGACAGCTGCTACGCGGGCTAGAGGCTGTAGTAATAGCCGCGGCTACGCAGCGCCACGATCCGTGGCCGGCCATCCGGGTGCGGGCCGATCTTCTTGCGCAGGTTGCTGACGTGCATGTCCAGGCTGCGGTCATACAGGGTCAGCTTGCGGCCCAGGGCGATTTGCGCCAGTTCCTGCTTGTCCAGCGGCTCGCCGGGCTGGCGCAGCAAGGCTTCCAGCAGGCGGCTTTCGGACACGGTCAGGGCAAATTCCTGTTCATCGATAGTGACCACGCCACGCACCGGGCTGAAGCACAGGTCGCCCAGCTCCAGCTGAGTGGACACGGCGGCCGGGTGGCTGCGGCGCAGCACGGCGCGCAGGCGCGCGGTCAGTTCACGAGGATCGCAGGGTTTGGCCAGGTAGTCGTCGGCGCCCAGTTCCAGGCCGAGGATCCGGTCCAGGGGTTCGCCCCTGGCCGAGAGCATCAGCACCGGCAGTTCCGGGTGGTCGCTGCGCAATTGCTTGAGCAGCTCCAGGCCGCTGCCGTCGGGCAGCATCACGTCGAGCACCACGGCCGCCGGGGCGGCTTCGGCCAATGCCTTGCGGGCGCTCAAGCCGTCATGGCAGGCGCGCACCTGGAAACCTTCCTGGCTCAACCAACTGGTCAGCAGCTCACAGAGCTCCTGGTCATCATCTATCAGTAACAGCTCGCTCATGACTCACTCAATTTAGCCATTGTCGACGGCGCCGGTGCCCGCCACTGGCGAAGATCCCGCATAACAGGGCGATCAGCGCGACTGCCCCGCCGGTCACGAACCATTGTTGTTGCTCGGTAAGCCAGCGTGGCAAGGCACTGCCCTGTGCTTCTTTGAGTTGCTGGACCAGGCGTTGGTTCTCCTGGCGCAGTTTACTCAGTTGGGTACTTTCCCGCGTGGCGTCAGCACTTTGCAATTGCTTGCTCAGCTCATCGCGCTGGCGTTCGCTCTCTTTCAAACGTTGCTGCAAATCGGTGATCTGGCTGCCGGCACTCAAGGACAGGGGCGTGGAACTGCCGGTGTTCGAGGTTTCTTCAGCGTGGGCCGTAGCCCCGATCATTAACACTGCCAACAGACACAACTGACGTAAGCGCATCGGAACTCCTGATTCCACACGAATATTCAGAACGTTGTCGGCAGGTTACCGGGAATAATGAGCGTTTAGGAGTGCGCTGAAGCCATTTGGTTCAGCGCGCAACGAATCAAGGCAGGACTTGCTTGAACGGTTTGACCAGCACCTGGGCGTACACGCCGGCCGCTACATACGGATCAGCATCGGCCCAGGCTTGTGCCGCCGCCAGGGAGGCGAACTCGACAACCACCAGGCTACCGGTGAAGCCGGCATCTCCCGGGTCGTTGCTGTCTACCGCAGGATGCGGGCCGGCCAGTACCAGGCGGCCTTCGGCTTGCAGCTGTTTCAGGCGCTCGACGTGGGCCGGGCGTACGGACAGGCGTTTTTCCAGGGAGTTGGCGACGTCGGTGGAAATGATGGCGTAGAGCATGTCAGTCCTCGGTTTTCGGCGTGGTAGGGTCGGTGTCATGCAGGTGGCGCGACAGGTAGATACCCTGGCCGACCAGGAACAGCACGGTCATGCCCAGGCTGCCGAACACCTTGAAGTCCACCCAGTAGCTCTGGAAGGTAAAGGCGACGAACAGGTTGGCGGCGCCGCAGAACAGGAAAAACACGATCCAGGCGATGTTCAGGCGGGTCCACACCGAGTCTGGCAAGGTCAGCGCGTGGCCCATGATCCGCTTGATCAGCAGGCGATCACCGATGAAGTGGCTGCCGATAAAGGCCAGGGCGAACAGCCAGTTGACCACCGGGGCTTTCCATTTAAGGAAGGTTTCGCTGTGGAAGGCCAGGGTCAGGCTGCCGAACACAAGGCAGGCGACCAGGGTCAGCCACTGGCTTTTTTCCAGCTTGCGCTGGGAGATGAAGAGCGCGCCGTAGACCACCACGGAGCTGATGATCAGCACCGCCGTGGCGCTGTAGATGCCGCCGACGGTCAGCTCGTGGCCGGCAAGATCGATAACGCGAGGGTCGGTTTTGTAAACGATGAAAAACAGCAACAGCGGGATGAAGTCGATGAATTGTTTCACAGTAAGAGCCAGAAGCTGGATGTGGCGGCATAATAACAAACATCCTTGGTAGCGAAAGCGCCAGCTGACTTGAGGTTACACACTCCCGTGAATGTTGATTTGCACTGCCATAGCACAGCCTCCGACGGCGCCCTGGCGCCCGCGGTCCTGGTTGCGCGTGCGTTTGAAAAAGGCGTGCGAGTCCTGTCGTTGACCGACCACGACACCCTCGAAGGCCTGGCAGAGGCCCGCGAGGCGGCGCATGCGTTGGGCATGCAACTGGTCAACGGGGTTGAATTGTCCTGCACCTGGGGCGGCGCAACCATCCACGTATTGGGCTACGGTTTCGACGTCAACGCGCCGCCGCTGGTGGAGGCCATCGCCAAATTGCACGATGGCCGCTGGCTGCGGTCCGAAGAAATAAGCCGCAAGCTGGCCCTCAAGGGCATGCCCAACGGCCTGGAAGGCGCCCGCGCCATCCAGCAGGAACTGGGCGACAGCGGCAACGCCCCGGCCCGCCCGCACTTTGCCGACTGGATGGTGCGTGAAGGTTTTGTAAAGGATCGCGCCGAAGCGTTCCGCAAATGGCTGGGTGCCGGCAAGCTGGGGGACGTCAAGCAACACTGGCCAACCCTGGAAGACACCGTTGGCACACTGCGGGCAGCAGGTGCCTGGGTCAGCCTGGCGCATCCGTGGCATTACGATTTCACCCGCAGCAAGCGTCGCAAGCTGATTGGCGACTATATTGGAGCGGGCGGCCACGCAATCGAAGTGGTCAACGGGCATCAACCCGCCGAGCAGGTAGGCAGCCTGGCGATTCTTGCCCGTGAATTTGGTCTGCTGGTCAGCGCCGGCAGTGATTTTCATGGCCCCGGCGGCTGGTCCGAGATTGGCGAGTACCGCGCCGTTCCGGAAGATTTGCCGCCCCTTTGGTGTCGCTTCAAACATGACCCCATTATTGCCACCGTCTGAACAGGTAGAACACGTGAGTCAATTCTTCCAGATTCATCCGGAAAACCCGCAGGCGCGCCTGATCAAACAGGCCGTGGAGATCATCCGTGCCGGTGGCGTGGTGATCTACCCCACGGATTCGTCCTACGCCATCGGTTGCCAGATCGGCGACAAGAATGCGGTCGAGCGCGTAAGACGCCTGCGTGACCTGGACAAGAACCACAACTTCGCACTGATTTGCAGCGACCTGTCCCAGCTGGGGCTGTTCGCCAAGGTCGACACCGGCACCTTCCGCCTGCTCAAGGCGCACACGCCGGGGCCCTACACCTTCATCCTCAACGCCACCCGCGAAGTGCCGCGCCTGCTGCTGCACCCGAAGAAGCGCACCATCGGCCTGCGGGTGCCGGAACACCCGATCGCCCTGGCGCTGCTGGCCGAACTCGGTGAGCCGCTGATGAGTGTGTCGCTGATCCTGCCGGGGGAAGAAGAGCCGTTGTACGACCCTTATGAAATGCGCCGGCTGCTGGAAAAACACGTCGACCTGATCATCGACGGCGGCTACGGCGGCAACAAGGCCTCCACCGTGATCAACCTGGCCGACGGCGAGCCGGAAGTGGTGCGCGTAGGGTGTGGCGACCCGGCACCGTTCATGGTCGAGGCCTGAATGTCGGCCGTGGAAACCGTCGACAGCCAGGCGGGCGCCCAGCAGGAACTGCCATTTGCCATGGTCTACGGCCAGGCCGTGATGGAAATGCCGGTGGACCTGTACATCCCGCCGGATGCGCTGGAAGTCTTCCTCGAAGCCTTCGAAGGTCCGCTGGACTTGCTGCTGTACCTGATCCGCAAGCAGAACATCAATATCCTCGACATCCCGGTGGCGGAAATCACCCGCCAGTACATGGGCTACGTCGAACTGATGCAGACCGTGCGCCTGGAACTGGCCGCCGAATACCTGGTGATGGCCGCGATGCTCGCGGAAATCAAGTCACGCATGCTGCTGCCGCGCTCGGAGACTATCGAGGCGGAAGAGGATGATCCCCGCGCCGAACTGATCCGCCGCCTGCAGGAGTACGAGCGCTTCAAGGCCGCGGCCGAAGGCATCGACGGTTTGAGCCGGGTCGGCCGCGATGTGGTGGTGCCCAAGCTCGACGCCCCGGAAGCCCGGGCGCGCAAGCTGCTGCCGGACGTGAGCCTGGAAGAGTTGCTGATGTCCATGGCCGAAGTACTGCGCCGTGGCGATATGTTTGAAAGCCACCAGGTCAGCCGCGAGGCACTGTCCACCCGCGAACGCATGAGTGATGTGCTGGATCGCCTCAAGGGCGGCGGGTTTGTGCCGTTTGTCGAGCTGTTTACCAAGGAAGAAGGGCGCCTGGGGGTAGTCGTGACCTTTATGGCGATCCTTGAGCTGGTCAAGGAATCCTTGGTCGAGCTGGTCCAGAATGAGCCTTTTGCGGCTATCCACGTGCGGGCGCGAGCCGAATAAAGAGCTGAATCGATGAATCTGACTGAACCCCGCGAACTGGCCCCGCTGCTGGAAGCCTTTCTCCTGGCCTCGGGCAAGCCGCAATCCCTGGAGCGCCTGTTCGAACTGTTTGAAGAAGCCGAGCGCCCTGAGCCGCCGGTGTTCAAGAAGGCCCTGGAGATTCTGCGCAAGTCCTGCGACGGCCGTGCATTCGAGCTGCGGGAAGTGGCTTCCGGGTATCGCCTGCAAATTCGCGAGAAGTTCTCGCCGTGGGTTGGCCGCCTGTGGGAAGAACGCCCGCAGCGCTATTCCCGGGCGATGCTGGAAACCATGGCGCTGATCGCCTATCGCCAGCCGATCACCCGGGGCGAGATCGAAGACGTGCGCGGCGTCGCGGTCAACAGCCATATCGTCAAGACGTTGCTGGAGCGGGAGTGGATCAGGATCGTTGGCTACCGCGACGTGCCCGGCAAGCCGGCGATGTTTGCCACTACCAAGGTGTTCCTCGATCACTTCAACCTGAAAAACCTCGACGACTTGCCGCCGCTGGCCGAGCTGCGGGAGATGGAGCCGGACCCGGTCCTGGATTTCGACGACGCACCGGTGCCCGCCGGGTTGCAGGAGCTGGCCGACGCCAGCGCCGAGCCGGAAGAGCCGAAGGACGAAACCAGTTTCCACACATTGTTGCTGGAACTGGATGACATGGAGCAGGGCATCAAGACCGACTTCGATGACTTGCTGCGTGATGGTGCGGTCAGTGACGGTGAGCAGGAGCCTGCGCTGCAACTGAACGTTGAGGTTGAGCCGCCAGTCGAAGTTGAAGATGAGCCCGAGCCTGAACCCGAGGAGGACATCCTCGGCGTCGCCGAAGCCCGTGCCAAACTGCTGGCCGCCGTCGCAGCGCTCGAACAACCGCCGCTGAGCGACGAAGAAGACGAAGCCCGCGCCCTGGCCGAAGCCATCGAAAACGAACGCCGCCAATTCGAAGACTGACGCAGAACAAAATGTGGGAGCGGGCTTGCTCGCGAATGCGGTGGGTCAGCCAAGCATCCGGCGACTGACACACTGCATTCGCGAGCAAGCCCGCTCCCACATTTGGATTGTCGCCAGCAAGGAGAACTCAAATGAGCTCCACCAAAGACCCCTGCATCAGCGTCTGCAAATTCACCGATGACATCTGCGTGGGCTGCGGGCGCAGCAAGCGCGAGATCCGTGCCTGGAAGAAACTCGACAAGGTCGACAAGCGCACGGTACTCGCCGAAGCCGAGCTGCGCCTGCTGGCGCTGGGTGCCACCGGTCGGCGGAAAGGCAAATGAGCCCGCACTTATCGACTAGTCTCTGATGCGCAACGCGCGCCATGAGCGTATGATTCGCGACCCTTTGGCGATGCGTTCGCCAAAAGCCCAGCTTTTACTATCTTCAGGCCAAGCCTGAATCGACACACCGGGAGGTGCTTAAGATGAGTGACCAAGACCAGAACGACACCCAGGAAATCGGCCCCGCAGGCGAAAAACTGCAGAAAGTCCTCGCCCGTATCGGCGTAGGCTCGCGCCGCGACGTAGAAGCCTGGATCACCCAGAAGCGCATCAAGGTCAATGGCGTTGAAGCCACCCTTGGCCAGCGCGTCGACCTGCACGATGCCATCACCATTGATGGCAAGGTCATCAAGCGTGAAGAGGCCGCCGAATCGGTGCGCCGCGTCATCATGTACAACAAGCCTGATGGCGAAATCTGCACCCGTGACGACCCGGAAGGCCGTCCAACCGTATTCGACAAGATGCCGCGCCCCAAAGAAGGCCGCTGGATCAACATCGGTCGTCTCGACATCAACACCACCGGCTTGCTGATGTTCACCACCGACGGTGAGCTGGCCAACCGCCTGATGCACCCTTCCTACGAGATGGACCGTGAATACGCGGTACGTGTGCGTGGTGAAGTCGATGACGAAATGATCGAGCGCTTGAAAGCCGGCGTCGTGCTGGAAGACGGCCCGGCCAGGTTCACCGACATCAAGCAGGCGCCGGGCGGCGAAGGCTTCAACCATTGGTACCACTGCGTGGTGATGGAAGGCCGTAACCGTGAAGTACGTCGCCTGTGGGAATCCCAGGGCCTGGTGGTCAGCCGCCTGAAGCGCGTGCGTTTCGGCCCGGTGTTCCTCAACTCCGACCTGCCGATGGGCCGCTGGCGCGAAATGAGCCAGTACGAAGTCGATATCCTCAGTGCCGAAGTCGGCCTGACGCCGGTGGCCATGCCGCAGATGAACGCCAAGAGCAAAGACAAGCTTGAGCGTATGCAGCGTAAATCGTCGCGTCCGGTGGCGCGTACCGACCGTGTTGCCCGCACCCTGCGCCCTGCGCTGGATGCACCGGCCACGGGCGGCCGCATCTCCCGCGAGCCGCACATCGAAGGCGAGCGTCGTCCTTCGGCACCGGCCCGTCAGGATGGCGAACGTGCGCCGCGCGCACCGCGTCCAGCTGGTCGTGGTGATGCACCTGCCGGCGGTCGCGGTAACCGTGGCGAGTCTGGTCGTGGTGCTCCGGCTGCGGGCCGTGCCGACGACAGCGCCAGCACCAAACGCCCAGCCAAGCCATCGCCGAAAAAGCGCCCGGGCCTGAAGCTGGTCGATGACGCGCCATCGGGCAAGCGTCGTGGTGCACCGGCCGGTTCCGGCCAGCGTCCAGGTTTTGGTCGCAAGAAGCCGCAGTGATTCGTTAAGCACTGCATAAAAACGCCAACCCTCGGGTTGGCGTTTTTTTTGGCCTGGATTTGGAACCTGCTCTATGAGCAAAGCAGGTCCATTGTGGGAGCGGGCTTGCTCGCGAATGCGGTGTATCAGTTGATACATCCAGTGCCTGACCCACCGCATTCGCGAGCAAGCCCGCTCCCACAGTTGATCTCCATTGTTTTGGCGGGCGTGTCAGAACATGAAAGCGCCGTCGAACACGGGTTTATCGTCGAGGGCCAACACGCCACTGGCGAAGATCAGGTCCAGGTGGTGGCTGCCTTTCTGCCCGCCACCCAATCCCAGGTGCAGCCCGCAATGACGCTCTTCAAAGCCGGCGTTGCGCGCATACAAATCCTTCACGCCTTCATTGGTGCCAATGCCCAGTTCTTCCACCCGGCGATTGGACGGGTTGGCATTCAGGTATTTGTTGAAGTCATCCGCCAGCCCCGGCACTTCGCTGGCCACGGTGCAGATGGTCGAGTTCTCGATCCACAGTTCCAGCGGTGATTGCAGCACGCCGTATTTGCGCGCAAAGGGAATGGTGCTGAGGAAGGTGCCGACGAACCGCACCTGGCCGTTGATGGCCTCGCTGTGGGTCGCGATCTCGCCGGGCGCCAGGTCGTGGTTGCCGATGCCGTTGATATTGGTCCACTTCTTGATGCTGCTCATGGGCGCTTCAAGGCGCGAGCCATGCTGGTCGGTGAAGCTCAGCACGCTGGCCTGGGACATGCGCCGGATCAACGTGGCGTTGAGGTCGGCAATCCGCTGTGGGGCGACGCTGAAAGTGTCGTAGAAATAGTCGCCGTAGTCCTTGAGCAGCAGGGATTTTTTCCAGTGCTCGGCCATCACGCCTTGCAGGGCACGGATAAAGTCCGGGCCTTCGGCGCGTGGGTTGGGCAGGGTCGAGGAATCGTAGAGAAACATGTACAGGTCACAGCCTTCGATGGCCTTGGCCAGCGTTTCGCTGGGGGCTTGGTCCAGGCGTTGTACCTGGAAGTCGAAGCGGGCAGCGCTGCCCTGGATGATCGATTGGGCGATGGCGTCGTAGCGTTCGGTATGGCCAAGCAAAATGGTGGGGCGGTGCAGGCCGGCGAGGGCCGGGTGATGGGCGAGGTAATACAGAAAATGTTCGACGGCGCGGGCCTTGTCCATGACGTCCTTCCTTCAAAGCCTTCGGTAGGAGCAGTGGCAGGTGCGGCGTCCCGCACCTGCCGGGGTGCCTGATCAGATTAGAAAGGCCACATCGCGGTGCCGAACGGCACGACGGCATCGGCTTGCATCATTTCAACGGCGGCCTCATGGGTCGGCGCTTCAAACCAATCGTCGAGTTGCAGTTCGGTTTCCAGGTCATTTTCCAGTGCTTGCATGGTGAATCTCCTAGATGACGTTGTTTGAGAACGAGCTTGCCAGCTTGCTGCGCTGGGCAAGTGGATGAACCTAGAAGAGAGTGTTTGGGATTGCAAAATTTTTATTGACACGGTTCCATTTGGATTTTTTATTCCGTTTTGATGGCGATTTGGTTTATGTCGATGAAACAGAGAGTTGGTTGCATCGTTTTGTAGGAATCGTCCTTTCGTCAACTTCTCGTTATCTGAAAGAATTTTCCTAATGTCCCTCCTATCTGCCGCACCGCATCCTGTCAGCCCAGACAGGTTTGGCGGTGTACAATGCGCCGCGTTTTACTGTGATCCCACTCTCTCAGGGCTATCCGCCTTGTTCATTCCGCCTGGCCACAAGCCCGTCGGGTTCGATTTCGTCACAGATAAAAACAACAGGTGACGTATGACCGTAAGAAAAAACGCTGGACCGGGGTTTGATCGGCGCTGCTGTAGCCCGTTACCAAAGCAGCACCCCTCCATGAGCACCCTCAAACCTTGCGTGAGACCCTTTCCATGAGTGAAGCCAACTCGCATTCAGGCGAACTGAAGCGCGGCCTGAAAAATCGCCATATCCAACTGATCGCCCTCGGTGGCGCGATTGGCACCGGGTTGTTCCTGGGGTCGGCCGGCGTGCTGAAATCCGCCGGGCCGTCGATGATCCTCGGGTATGCCATCTGCGGCTTTATCGCCTTCATGATCATGCGCCAGCTGGGCGAGATGATCGTCGAAGAGCCGGTGGCCGGTTCCTTCAGCCACTTTGCCCACAAGTATTGGGGCGGTTTCGCCGGCTTCCTGTCGGGCTGGAACTGCTGGATTTTGTACATCCTGGTGGGCATGTCGGAGCTGACGGCGGTCGGCAAGTATGTGCACTACTGGTGGCCCGAGATCCCGACCTGGGTGTCGGCGGCGGCGTTTTTTGTGCTGATCAATGTGATCAATCTTTCCAACGTCAAGGTCTTCGGCGAGGCCGAGTTCTGGTTTGCGATCATCAAGGTGGTCGCCATTGTCGGGATGATCGCCCTGGGCAGTTACCTGTTGGTGAGCGGCACCGGCGGGCCACAAGCCTCGGTGACCAACCTGTGGGAGCACGGCGGGTTCTTTCCCCATGGCGTGGGTGGTTTGGTGATGGCCATGGCGATCATCATGTTCTCGTTTGGCGGCCTGGAGATGCTCGGGTTTACTGCGGCTGAGGCGGACAAGCCACGCACGGTGATTCCGAAGGCGATCAACCAGGTGATCTACCGGATCCTGATTTTCTACATCGGCGCGTTGGTGGTGCTGTTGTCGTTGACGCCTTGGGACAGCTTGCTGGAGACCCTGAATGCCTCCGGGGACGCCTATAGCGGCAGTCCGTTTGTGCAGGTGTTTTCGATGTTGGGCAGTAACACGGCAGCGCATATTCTCAACTTTGTGGTGCTGACGGCGGCGTTGTCGGTCTACAACAGTGGCACTTACTGCAATAGCCGGATGCTGTTGGGGATGGCCGAGCAGGGTGATGCGCCGCGGGCATTGGCGAAGATCGACAAGCGTGGGGTGCCGGTGCGGTCGATCCTGGCGTCGGCGGCGATTACGCTGGTGGCGGTGTTGATGAACTACCTGATTCCGCAGCATGCGCTGGAGTTGTTGATGTCGCTGGTGGTGGCGACCCTGGTGATCAACTGGGCGATGATCAGTTTTTCGCATTTCAAGTTTAGGCAGCATATGGATCGGACGGGGCAGGTGCCGTTGTTCAAGGCGCTTTGGTATCCGTATGGGAATTATGTTTGCCTGGCGTTTGTGGTGTTTATTCTTGGGGTGATGCTGCTGATTCCGGGGATTCAGGTGTCGGTGTATGCGATTCCGGTTTGGGTGGTGTTTATGTGGGTTTGTTATGGGATCAAGAACAGGCGCAAGGCTCGGGAGGGGGTGGTGTTGAGTCGGGGTTGATCTCGGGTACATATCCGTTGCTGCGGTAACGGCGACTTATGGTTCCGCTCTTACAGCGGGTCACTTTTGGCAAACGCCCCAAAAGTAACCAAAAGGTCTTTGCCCCACCACTCGGTGCCTCGCCTAGGCTCGGCATGCCCGCACTCCGGCCCGGTTCCGCGGGCCGCCGCGACGGGCCATCCATGGCCCGGCGCGGCTAAACCGGCATCCTTGCCGGTTTACCCGCTCCACCGTGCCTGCTTGCGGCC
>NZ_JACAPX010000032.1:194557-248279 GCF_013385435.1 Pseudomonas sp. F9001 | reverse complement strand
GGCCGCAAGTAGGCACGGTGGAGCGGGTAAACCGGCAAGGATGCCGATTTAGCCGCGCCGGGCCATGGATGGCCCGTCGCGGCGGCCCGCGGAACCGGGCCGGAGTGCGGGCATGCCGAGCCTAGGCGAGGCACCGAGTGGTGGGGCAAAGACCTTTTGGTTACTTTTGGGGCGTTTGCCAAAAGTGACCCGCTGTAAGAGCGGAACCATAAGTGGCCGTTACCGAAGAAACGGATATGTACTCAGCCAGACTGAACATATCTCATACCCCCCAACCCACCACGCAACTATTGGTTACAAGTTGGTGATAACCTCACCGTTCCCCCACCCAGACCCGTCTCCCCGATGCCCAGTGAACCCGCGCTGCTGTTACGTCACCACCACCCTTTCATCGCGTTCTGGCTGGCGCGGATCTTTACCGCCAGCGGTTTCCAGATGCTCACCGTGGCCATCGGCTGGAACCTCTACCAACTGACCGGCAACGTGCTGGACCTGGGTTTGGTCGGCCTGGTGGAGTTCGTACCGCGGGTACTGTTCATGCTGCACACCGGCCATGTGGCCGACCGCTATGAACGGCGCAAGGTCGCAGCCATCTGCCAGACCGTTCAAGCGTTGATCGCGCTATCCCTGGCAATCGGCGGACTGACCGGCAATGTCACCCGCGAGATGATTTTTATCCTGGCATTCCTGCTGGGCGCAGCCCGCTCGTTTGAAATGCCCACCACCCAGGCCCTGCTGCCGAGCATCGTGCCCACGGCACTGTTCCCCCGCGCGGTGGCGTCGTCGCAGTCGGCACAGCAACTGGCCACCATCGTGGCGCCAGCGTTGGGCGGTTTGTTATACGCCTTCGGCAGTGTCTGGGTGTACGGCCCCACGGTGGTGCTGTACCTGATCGCCTGCGTGTTGACCCTCAACCTGCCCGCGCGCCAGACGCCGCTGAACAAGGCCAAGGCGACCATGGATTCGTTGCTGGCCGGGATTCGTTTTATCCGCAGTCGGCCGGATATCCTCGGCGCGATTTCCCTGGACCTGTTCGCCGTATTGCTGGGCGGCGCCACGGCCTTGCTGCCGGTGTTTGCCAAGGACATTTTGCTGACCGGGCCGTGGGGCCTTGGGCTGCTGCGCTCGGCACCAGCGGTCGGGGCGTTGTTGATGTCGTTGTGGCTGGCGCGGTTTGCCGTCGACCGGCATGTGGGGCGGATCATGTTTACGGCGGTCGGGGTGTTTGGCGTAGCCACCATCGCGTTCGGCCTGTCGACCTCGTTCTGGTTCTCCCTGGCGGTGCTGGTGGTATTGGGCGCAGCGGACATGATCAGCATGGTGATCCGCGCCTCGTTCGTGCAACTGGAAACCCCGGACGAAATGCGCGGCCGGGTGAGCGCGGTCAACGGGCTGTTTATCGGCGCGTCGAATCAGTTGGGCGAGTTCGAGTCCGGGATCACCGCCCACTGGTTCGGCACCGTGCCCGCCGTGGTCATGGGCGGCATCGGCACGCTGGTGGTGACCGGGGTCTGGATCAAACTGTTCCCGACCCTGGCCAACCGCGACCGCATGCATGTGCCGGTGGAACAGGCCAGGGCATAAGCCGGCAAGGGGGGCCCGCCTGTTGCGTCGGTGTGTATCAGGCGAGATGGAACGATTTCTTACGTCAGAATCACTCAAGGGTTACGACGTCGCGGGAAAACTCCCGCGACACCGTAAACCTTTAATCTTGACAGAGAATCAAAATGACCGTTGCTGGCACATCTATTCGGACAACCCCGCCCACTCTTTCGCAGAGCGCATCCTGGGATGTCCCCAATGACAGCTATACCCTCCAAACCAGCAAGGATCGGTTCACGGAGCGATTGGCAAACGAGCTGAATACCGGGCGCATGAGTCCTGAAGTTAATCAAATGGCTGACGCGGTGATGTGGCCGGGCAAAAAGGGGCTGCCCAACGTCCAAGTCAAGACGTTCGCTGTCGACGGTATCCAAGCCAAGGACATCGTTTTTATACAACGTACCCCCCCCGTGTCCAACGCCCCCAACGTCGTACTTTTTATTCCAGAAAAAGAAGGGAGCTCGTTTCATGCCTTCAATACAGTCGAAGACATGAATCGATGGTTAAAGACACTGGCCAATGACCCCAAGCAACTGGAAATATTCAGCCAGCACTTCGCAGAGGGTGGAAGCTCTGCAAAAAAAGCACACGTCGTCGATACGATGACGCGCTACAAAGACAACGATATCAATGCCATTGTCGGGCCTTATGCCAATGAGGGCGGCGATATTTTCGCGCGCCTGGATAAGGAAACGTCTGCGCCACCGGCTGCTGTTAACGGTTTGACGCATCTTAAAGAGGAGCGCACGTCGCCCGAGGGCAGGACGCTTTACTCTGGGCAACGACCTGACGGTGGAACGGTCTTTTTTGAATATGACGCCTACGGAAACTTTCTGGGCAAAGATAAACAGAACAACTTCTATTTTGTTAAGGATGGCTTGAACACCCACAAGCCACTTATTGCGATAACAGAGCAAGCATTCAAAAAAAAGGTTTTGAATGAAGCCGCCAGTAATGTAGGCGCGAACGATATCAGGGGGCTCTACGATGAGCTTCTCAATCACCTTGAGCACCCCTTTTACGGGGTCAAGGACGTTTTGCTACAGCTAGGCGTGAATAAAAACACCGCGGACACTATAGACCGGTACCTGGACAACCCCTTCAGCGCACTACTGCTGGATCTGAACAAGAATAATCAGATCGGCAAGGTGTTCGGCGTCGATAAACCGACCATGGACTCCGTATTACATAGCGTCGGTGACACCGCCCAAGGATTTGTCCCTTACTATGGCCAGGCCAGGTCGCTCTCCGCGTTATTGGCGAAAGCCCTTCGAAATGAGCCAATGAGCGATCAGGAGAAAAGAGATCTGGCCGATGGGCTTGCACTGAAACCGGAAAGTCCTGCCAGGAAAAACCTGCCAGGACCACTCGCCCCCCGTGAGCCTTACGGCAAGACCAATCAATACACCCCCCCTGCGCCTGATGCCAAGCCTGCAGAGCCTTTCAAAAATCCAGGTGAGAACTCTGGTCCGAGTGGCACCGAGCAAGATCCAGCAACGCCTGCGGATCGCGCTGACCCCGAGGTAAATCGTCTGCGCCCATCTCAATGGTCCGACATCACCAGCCACGCCGCGGCGCAGGGTGAACAATTGATCTCGGGGGCCCACGCCAACGCCAAAGGCATATATCAAGTCAAAGGCCCAGAAGGCGCAGATCGGTGGTTCATACGGATGAGCGATGCGGAGAATATCAGCCATGTGTATGAGATCGACGGCAAATTCAAACTCAGTGACGGCTATGTCAACGTTATCGACCCCATTACCAGGAAACCTGTAATAACCGTCCACTCCACTGGGGACGGCGCCTGGGAACCGATCAATGGGCCAGGGGGCATAAAGTGGCCATGGCAATCGGCAAGCTCCACGACTAAACCCTTTGACCCCGGTGCTTATGACTATCCGGCGAAAGGAGAACCTTCATCTTCAAAGACGCGCGAAAAAATAGATAAACAGTTGAAAAAAGACGCCGACAGCTATCATAAAAAAGCCAAAACCAAGGATCGTCCGGTTCACCCAGAACTACCCCACGACGCGACCGCGCCAAAGGTTATCGACACAGTCTACAAAAAATCAGACGGCATGATTGTTGGGGAGGATCATTCCCAATCTGCCGGGCTGCGCCTGCTTATTGATAATGCCGGCGAACTGCAGAATAACCAGGTCAAAACTCTGTACTCGGAGGGCTTCGATCATTCGCTTCAACCCGATCTGGATCATTTTTACGAAACGGGTGAGTTTTCTGCGCCATTAAGAGCAAACTTGAAATTAATTGACCGAGCCCACAGCGGGCATGGTAACTACACCAACCGAGAGCTTTTGATAAAAATGCGGGCACATGGCATTCGCGTGAAAGCGATTGATGTGCCCTCTGTAGAGCCTAAATCGACGCGCCTTAAAAACATGAACTACTATGCGGCCAAAATGATCGAGAGCGATCAGGCCGCAAACCCCCAGGCAAAGTGGGTCGCCCGCGTTGGCAGCGACCATGTGTTCACCTATGACGGCGAACCGCCTGTTCGCGGGATTTCTGAATTGACCGGTTCAACGGGGGTTTCCGTGGATACAGCGCCCCCCAACAAAGGGCCCTCGGTCATTCAATCGCGAGACAATACAGAAATCTACATGGAGCTATAAAGCCTGGGGTTGTAATTCCGCCGGGCAAGGGTAGTGGCGCACACTCCATCCGAAGTGAGTGCTAGAGCACCTTGTCGAGGGTGACGGGAAAGTCCCGCACCCGCTTGCCGGTGGCGTGATACACCGCGTTGGCCACCGCCGCCGCCACCCCGACTATCCCGATCTCGCCGACGCCCTTGGACCCAAGGGCGTTGACGATCTCGTCGTGTTCTTCGACAAACAGCACATCAATCTCGCCGATATCCGCGTTTACCGGAATGTGGTATTCGGCCAGGCTGTGGTTCATGGAGCGACCCAATGCGTGATCGACCTGGGTCTCCTCATGCAACGCCATGCCGATGCCCCAGACCACCCCGCCGAGAATCTGGCTGCGGGCCATCTTCGGATTGACCACCCGCCCGGCCGCAATCGCACTGACCACCCGACTGACCTTGATGGTGCCCAGGTCCTCATCCACCCGCACTTCGACAAACACCGCCGAATGCGTGGCAGAGGCATAGCCTTCGCGCTGTTTGCCCGGCTCGCAATCCACCTGCACTTCCAGCGCCTGCTCGCCGCTGTCTTGCACCAATTGCGCCAGGGAGATGCGCTGGTCACCGGCGTGCAGCTGGCCATTCTCAAACCGCGCCGACTCAGCGTCCTTGAACGCCGGGTACGTCTTGCGCGCAATGTCCAACAGCTTGGCGTTCAACGCTTCACAGGCCTGTTGCACCGCACTGCCCACCGACGACACGGTAAACGAGCCGCCCTGCAATGGCGCCGTCGGCAGCGATGAATCCCCCAGCAGGAACGTCACATCGCCTACCGGCACGCCGCTGGCCTGGGCGGCGATCTGCGCCATGACCGTGTAAGTGCCGGTGCCGATATCGGTGGTGGCGCTGCTGACCGTGAGCTTGCCCAGGTGGTCGATCCGCGCCTTGGCGCTGGCTTTCATTTGCAGGGCCTCCCACACCCCGCCGGCCATGCCCCAACCAACCAGTTGGCGACCATCGCGCATGCTTCGCGGCTCCGGGTTGCGCTGGCTCCAGCCAAAACGCTCGGCACCTTCGCTGTAGCATTCGCGCAACGCTTTGCTGGACCAGGGCTTGTCTTCGTTCTGATTGCGCTCGGCATAGTTGATCAGCCGCAATTGCACCGGGTCGATGCCCAGGGCGCAGGCCAGTTCATCCATGGCGCATTCCAGGCCGATCACCCCCAGCGCTGCGCCGGGAGCGCGCATGTCCAGCGGTGTGAACACGTCCAGCGGCACCAGCTTGTAGGTCAGCAGCACGTTATCGCAGCAATAGAGCATGCCGCTCCATTCCACCACGTGTTCGCTGAAGTCCTCGAAGCGCGAGGTCTGGCCGATGGCGGTGTGGCCCAGGGCAAGCAAGCGGCCATTGGCGGCAGCACCCAGTTGCAGGCGCTGCAAGGTGCGCGGGCGATAACCGAAGGTGAACATCTGCTGGCGCGTGAGGGTGACGCGCACCGAACGCTTCAGGGCCAGCGATGCCATCACTGCCAGCGGCAACTGGTACTGCGGGCGCAGACCGGAACCAAAGGCGCCGCCGACGAACGCGGCGAAGATCCGCACCTGGCTTTTATCCAGGCCGAAGACTTTCTGCACATAGGCCTGGCAGTTCTGCGGGCCCTGGGTCTTGTCGTGGATATGCAGGGTGCCGTCCGGCTGATACAGCACGGTGCTGGCGTGGGGTTCCATGGGGTTATGGTGTTCGATGGGCGTGCTGTAGTGCAGGTCCAGGCTCGTGGCGGCGCCGGTCCATTCGGCCTGGAAGTTGCCGCGCGGCTTGGGCGGTGTTTGCGGCGACGGGTGCGCCTGCTCCTGCAAGGCCAGCAGATCGGTCTCGGCAGGCTCGGCGGCGTATTCGATCTGCACCAGGGAACCGGCGTGGCGCGCCAGCTCCAGGTTGTCGGCAATCACCAATGCCAACGGCTGGCCGCTGTAGAGCACGCGGTCGTTGTACAGCGGGCGAAACGGCGAGCCGTCGGCAGCATCGGCATCGGCGTAGCTGTCGTCGTAGCTGGCCAGTTTCGGGCGGTTGAGGTGATCAAGCACCATCACCACGCCGGGCAGCGCCAGGGCTTGGGACGCATCAATGCGGATGACCCGGCCCTTGGCGATGTTGCTCGACACCACGCTGCCGTGCAGCAAGCCATCCTCGGGAAACTCACCGGCATAGCGCGCTTGCCCGGTGACCTTGAGCAGACCGTCGACCCGGTCCAACGGTTTGCCGATTGCGCTCATGACGTGGCTCCTGCAACAGCGGCATCGCTCAGGGCGCGAATGATCGCGCGGCGTGCCAGTTTGATCTTGAAGCCGTTGTGCTCCAGCGGCTCGGCGTCCAGCAGCAGGGTTTCGGCGGCAGTGCTGAAAGTTTCGCGGCTGACGGACTGGCCAATCAGCGCGGCTTCCACCGCGCGATCACGCCATGGCTTGTGGGCGACGCCGCCCAGGGCCAGGCGAGCGTCGACGATCACATCGCCATCCAACTCCAGCGCCGCCGCGACGGATATCAGGGCGAAGGCGTAGGAAGCCCGGTCACGGATTTTCAGATAGTGACTGTGGGCAGCCAGGTGGTCGGCAGGCAACTCGATGGCGGTGATCAGTTCGTCGTCGGCCAACTGGTTATCCCGCTGGGGCGCATCGCCCGGCAGCCGGTGAAAGTCGGCGAACTCGATGACCCGCGCACCACCCCGGCCCTGCACATGCACCCGCGCATCCAGGGCGGCCAGGGCCACGCACATGTCCGAAGGATGGGTGGCGACGCACTGGTCGCTGGCGCCGAGGATCGCGTGGATGCGGTTCAAACCGACCCGCGCCGGGCAGCCACTGCCGGGCTCGCGTTTATTGCAGGGCACGGCGGCGTCATAGAAGTAGTAGCAACGGGTGCGTTGCAGCAGGTTGCCGCCGGTACTGGCCATATTGCGCAATTGCGGCGAGGCGCCGGCGAGGATGGCCTGGGACAGCAGCGGGTACCGTTCCTCGATCAGCGGGTGCCAGGCCAGGTCGGCGTTGCTCACCAGGGCACCGATCATCAAGCCGCCCTCGGGAGTTTCTTCTACGTCGCGAAGTGGCAGCCCGGTGATATCAATCAGGTGCTCCGGGCGGCTGATGTTCTCTTTCATCAGGTCCAGCAGATTGGTGCCACCGGCGATAAACCGCGACGCCGGGCTGACCAGGTGCACCGCCTCCTGCACGTCGGCCGGCTTGCTGTAATGGAAGGGATTCATTGCTCACCTCCCTGCACGCGGCACGCCGGCAAGGCTTCTTCGATGGCATCGCGGATGTTGTTGTAGGCGCCGCAGCGGCAAAGGTTGCCGCTCATCAGTTCCTGGATCTGCGCGGTGTCGTGGGCACGGCCTTCACGGGCCAGGCCCACCGCCGAGCAGATTTGCCCCGGCGTGCAGTAGCCACACTGGAAGGCATCGTGCTTGATAAAGGCCTGTTGCATCGGGTGCAGGTCTTCGCCCGAGGCCAGGCCTTCGATGGTGGTCAAATCGGCACCGTCACACATCACCGCCAGGGTCAGGCAGGCGTTCACCCGCTTACCGTTGAGCAACACGGTGCAGGCGCCGCACTGGCCGTGGTCGCAGCCCTTCTTGGTGCCCGTCAGGTCCAGTTGCTCGCGCAGCAGGTCCAGCAGGGTGGTCCAGGGCAATACATCCAGTTGGATGGGGTCCCGATTGAGGGTCAGGCGTATCGGATGACTGACGAACGGCTTGGCCGCCGCGCCATTGGGAGTTGCGCTCATAAACACCTCACGGATTGGTGTGCAATCGCGGCGTTCAGAAAAGTCGCCGTCTTAGCGGTCCGACTTCCGGAGTTTATGAGCGTTCAAGGCAATTGATGGGTGGCGATCAGCGAATGCCGAGGGTGGTGACCAACTGGTTGCGCGGTGGGTTGATCGAGGTGTTGCTGTACTGGAACGTGCCGCCGGCTTCGACATTATCCAGCTGGAACGTATAGATGTAGCCCATCAACGTTCCCGCGCCGCTGCATGGCTGGCTGATGGAACCCACCTGGCAGACGGCGGTGGTGCTGATACGGGGCACCGACGCGCCGTCGAAAAATGCCTGTGGGCTGTTGCCCAGGCCGACTTCCATCACGTACACCAGTGTCTGCCCCCGGTGCGTGCACATCTGGGTGCTGTCGGCCCGCTCGGGAATGGTTTCAGTGCACTTGGCCGACTGAACCTTGAATACCCGCACCTCGCTCAACGCCGGTGCAGGCGCGCCCCACGCCGGTGCCGCACCGAGCCACAGGCCGATGCAACCGAACAGAGCTAGACTCCAGGCGCTGGCTTTTTTCATGCTGTCGATGACCCTGTAATAAACGTCGGCGCAGTATGCCTCAAGGCCATGATCAAGCCTATGCGCCACTGGCCCTCGGCTGCTGGTATGATGCGCCGCTTTTTCCGATCCTCTCTGGAACCACAGGCGCTTGGCGCAGTTTGTGCTTTGACTTAGAGGTCAACAAATAACGACGCAAGATAGCGTCACAGGGAGCAGGCATGCTGGAAAAGCTGTTTCAACTCAAGGCACACAACACGAATGTGCGCACCGAGATTCTCGCGGGCGTCACCACCTTCCTGGCCATGGCCTACATCCTGTTCGTCAACCCGAGCATTCTCGGCGAGACCGGCATGGACAAGGGCGCGGTCTTTGTTGCGACCTGCCTGGCGGCGGCCATCGGTTCCACCGTGATGGGCCTGATCGCCAACTACCCGATTGCCCTGGCACCGGGCATGGGCCTCAACGCATTCTTCACCTACACCGTGGTCCTGCACATGGGCCACACCTGGCAAGTGGCGCTGGGCGCGGTGTTCATCTCGGCAGTGCTGTTCTTCCTGCTGTCGATCTTCCGCATCCGCGAATGGATCATCAACAGCATCCCGCTGCCCCTGCGCTCGGCGATTGCGGCGGGTATCGGCCTGTTCCTGGCGCTGATCGCCCTGCACAACGCCGGCATCGTGGTCAGCAACCCGGCCACCATGGTGGGCCTGGGCGACCTGAAACAACCCGCGCCGATCCTCGCCACCCTCGGCTTCGCGCTGATCGTTGCGCTGGAAGCCCTGAAAGTGCGCGGCGCGGTATTGATCGGCATCCTGGTGGTGACCATCGCCTCCATCGTGCTGGGCTTCACCCCGTTCGGCGGCGTGATGTCGATGCCACCTTCGCTGGCCCCGACCTTCCTGCAACTGGACATCAAGGGCGCCCTGGACATCGGCCTGGTGAGCGTGATTTTCGCCTTCCTGTTCGTCGACCTGTTCGACAACTCCGGCACCCTGATCGGCGTGGCCAAGCGCGCGGGTCTCATGGGCAAGGACGGCCACATGCCGAAAATGGGCCGTGCGCTGATCGCTGACAGTACGGCGGCCATGGCCGGCTCGCTGCTGGGCACCTCGACCACCACCAGCTACATCGAATCGGCGGCAGGCGTGAGCGCCGGTGGCCGTACCGGTTTGACCGCCGTCGTGGTCGCGATCCTGTTCCTGCTGGCGCTGTTCTTCTCGCCACTGGCGGCCAGCGTTCCGGCCTTCGCCACCGCACCGGCGCTGCTGTTCGTGGCCGTACTGATGACCTCGGGCCTGGCCGAAATCGACTGGGACGACATCACCGTCGCCGCACCGGTGGTGATCACCGCCCTGGCGATGCCATTCACTTATTCCATCGCCAACGGCATTGCCTTCGGTTTCATCGCCTGGACCGCCATCAAGCTGCTTTCGGGCCGCTACCGTGAGCTGAACCCGGCGCTGGTGATCCTGTCGATTCTGTTTGTGATCAAGCTGGGCTGGTTCAACGCATGACTTTTGACGCCGCAAGCTACACCGTTCAACTGGAAGAAAAGGTCACGCGCCTGCGTGACCTGCTGGCGCCGTTCGACGCGCCAGAGCCTCAGGTTTTCGACTCGCCGTTGCAGAACTTCCGCCTGCGGGCGGAGTTCCGCCTGTGGCGCGAAGAGGGTCACCGCCACTACGCAATGTTCTCCCAGGAGGACAAGCGCACACCGATCCTCATTGAAGAGTTTCCGATTGCCAGCCTGCGCATCAACCAGTTGATGCCGCAACTCAAGGCCGCCTGGCAAGCCAGCGCCGCCCTGAGCCACAAGCTGTTCCAGGTGGAGTTCCTCACCACTCTGGCCGGCGACGCGATGATTACCCTGTGCTATCACCGCCCGCTGGATGAGCATTGGCATACGGCGGCGAACAAGCTGGCGGCGGACCTGAACGTCAGCATCATCGGCCGCTCCAAGGGCAAGCGCGATGTGATCGGCCGCGATTACGTGGTCGAGAAACTCGACGTCGGCGGTCGCACCTTCAGCTATCGCCAGCCTGAAGGCGCGTTCACCCAGCCCAACGGCACGGTGAACCAGAAGATGCTCAACTGGGCATTCGAAGCCCTGGGCGATCGCAGTGACGACTTGCTGGAGCTGTACTGCGGCAACGGCAACTTCACCCTGCCCCTGGCCACTCGCGTGCGCAAAGTGCTGGCCACCGAGATCAGCAAGACTTCGGTGAACGCGGCACTGAGCAACCTCGATGAAAACGCGGTGGATAACGTCACCCTGGTGCGTTTGTCTGCCGAAGAGCTGACCGAGGCCTTGAATGAAGTGCGGCCGTTCCGCCGCCTGCACGGCATCGACCTCAAGAGCTACGAGTTCGGCAGCGTGTTCGTCGACCCGCCGCGTGCCGGCATGGACCCGGACACCTGCGAGCTGACCCGGCGCTTCGAAAACATCCTGTACATCTCCTGCAACCCGGAGACGTTGGCGGCGAACATTGCGCAACTGCATGACACGCACCGGATTACCCAGTGCGCGATGTTTGACCAGTTCCCGTGGACGCACCATATGGAATCGGGTGTGTTACTGACCCGGCGTTAAATCCCCAGCACTGCAAAGATCAAAATGTGGGAGCCGTCGAGCTTTAGCGAGGCCGCGATGGCGGTGGGTCAGACAGAAAAATGTCATCAGTCCCGCCGCCATCGCAGCCTCGCCAAGGCTCGACAGCTCCCACAGTGGATCGGTGTGTTAGCCGATATAGCCATCATGCCGATGGCTGGAAATATCCCGCCAACGCCCGCAGATCCTGCTCGTTGAGCAACCCTGCAAAATACTTCAGTTGTATCCGCGCCAGCAGATACGCATGCCGCGCATCCGCCAGGTCGCGGCGTGCCGTGAACAGTTGCTGCTCGGCATCCAGCACATCGAGGTTGACGCGCTCGCCACCGGTCACGCTTTTCTTCGTCGCCGTCACCAGGGCGGTGGCCGAGCTGACCGCCATTTCATACGCCCGCACTTTGGCCGCGCCGCTGGTGTTGAGGTTGAATTGCTTGCGCAGTTCGATCAGCGTCCTGGCGGTCTGCGCGTCCAGTTCATATTGGGCCTGGGACAGTTGATTGGCGGCCTGACGGGTTGACGCCGACACCGAGCCACCGGCGAACAGCGGCAGGCTGACCTGGATGCCGACGCTGTTGGTGTCGTACTTCTGGTTGTAGCTGCTTTCCGAATCCGAGCTGGTCTGGCGACTGCTCGCATACAGGCTGACCTTGGGCATGTGCCCGGCGCGCTTGCGCTCCACTTCGTATTCGGCGACGTCCAGCGCGTGGTGCTGGGATTTGAGCTCCGGGTTGTTGGCCATCGCCATTTCCCGCCAGGTCTCGAAACGGTTGGGCTCCAGCGGCGGGATCTCGAACTGGCGAGTCAGCGGCGCCAACTCGTCTATCTGCAACGGCTGGCCCACAATCGCTTCCAGCTCGCGCAAGGCTGCGTCCTGGGTGTCCAGGGATTCGATCTCTTCGGCCTGGGCCAGGCTCAGGCGTGCCTGGGTTTCCAGCACATCGGTGCGGGTGCCCTCGCCGCCCTTGAGCAGCCGTTCATTGAGTTGCAGGCGCTCGGCATACGCGCGTTTCTGGGCGCGGCTCAGCTCGATCCGCTCCTGGGCCAGCAACGCCTGGCTGTAGGCGCTCAACACCCGCACGGCCAGTTCCTGGCTCTTGCTGCGAAAGCGTTCATCGGCAAACAGCGCCTGCGCTGCACCCTGGCGATAGCGCGCATAGGCTTCGTAATCGAGCAGCGGTTGTTGCAGGGTCAGGGTCGAGGCATAGCTGCGGTAATCGCGGTCGCTGGTGACGTTGCCCACCGCCGTCGACTGGGTGACTTCGGACTCATTGCGCGAGTTGTTGTAGCTCCAGGACAGGTTCGGCAACAGCCCGGCGCGGCCGATGATGCGGTTTTCCTCGCCGGCCTCGCGCTCCTGGATTGCCGCCTGAAACGTCGGATCGTTGCGCAGGGCCAAGTCATAGGCGTCGAGCAATCCCAGCGCCTGAACCGATCCACTGCAGGCACAACACAGACCGAATAACAGCGCCTTCATTCTTCCACCAACGCCATGTGAGTCCGATCCATCAAGGGTTTGAACAGGTAGTTGAGCATCGAGCGCTCACCGGTTTTGACGAACGCTTCCACCGGCATGCCCGGGCGAATCTGCAAGCCGTCGAGCTGGCGCATGCCAGCTGCACTGACCTGGGCGCGCAAGGTGTAATACGGCTCATCGGTGCGCTCGTCGACCTGGCGGTCGGCCGACACCAGCGTCACTTCACCGGCAATGCGTGGGGTGGTGCTCTGGTTGAACGCCGAGAACAGCAACTCCACCGGCAAGCCCGGGTGCACCTTGTCGACCATCTGCACCGGCACCCGCGCTTCCACCAGCAGTGGTTCGCCCTGGGGCACGATGTCCATCAGCGCCTGGCCGGGCTTGATCACGCCGCCTTCGGTGTACACCTCCAGCCCCACCACCACGCCAGCCGCCGGCGCGCGCACCAGGCTGTTGGCCAGTTCGAATTCGGCCGAGGCCAACCGGTTGCGCAAGTCGTCGCTGCGGGTGCGGGTTTCGGCCAGTTGGCCGCGCAGGTCTTTCTGGAAGTCTTCGCCGAGCTGGCGGATGCGCAGGCGCAGTTCGAGGACTTGCCGTTGCAACTGGCCGATGCGGCCGAAATCCTCGGCAATCGCACCGTCGAGCTGGGCATACAGCCGTTCATTTTCCAGCAGCCGATTGCGCGGAATGTAGCCGTCCCGCGCCAGCTCGCGCAGGCCTTGCAGTTGTTCATTCATCGCGGTGCGTTGCAGCACTTTGCTGGCCTGGGATTCCCGGGTGCCGCGCAATTGTGCCTCGGCCCCGGCGATGGTTTCCCGCAGGCCTTGCTGCTCCGTGGCCAGGGCCTGGGCGCGACTGCTGAACAGTTGCCGTTGCAGGCTCAAGGTGGCGGCGGCCTCAGGCTCGTTCAGCAGTTCGGGGCCGAAGACGATGGCCGACAAGCCTTCGCTCTCGGCACTCAAGCGCGCTTCGCTGGCCCGGGACGCAATGAACTGGCTGCGCAAAGACTGCATCTGCCCGCGCAACGGGGTCTCCTTCAGGCGGATCAATACCTGGCCGGCGCTTACCACCTCGCCATCGCGCACCTCGATCCGCTCGACGATCCCGCCCGCGGGGTGCTGCACCGTCTTGCGGTGCCCCGACACCATGACCTTGCCGGACACCGCCACGCCCTTGTCCAACGGTGCCAGCGCGGCCCAGCCCAGGAACCCGGCAAACCCGCCGAGCACCAGCAACCAGCCCAGGCGCGCGTATTTTTTATCGTCCAGCGCCAGCACGTTGTTCACCGGCGGCACGCTGTTGTCCGTCACAAGCACAGGTCGGCTCATGCTTTTTTTCCTTCACCGAGGCGGTAGCTCATGCTCATCGCCGACACCGGTTTGGGCGGCGCGGTCGCCGGTTTCTGCGTGGCCTCCAGCACCCGCGCCGTGGGCCCGAACGCCTGCAACTGGCCGTCCCGCAGAATCAGTAATTGGTCCGTCAACGCCAGCACAGGGGTCTTGTGGGTGATCAGCACCAGCGTGCGACGCTGCGCCTTGAGCAAGGTGATGGCATGGAGCAAGGCCTGCTCGCCGGCCTCATCGAGATTGGAATTGGGCTCATCCAGTACGATCAGCGCAGGCACGCCGTACAGCGCTCGCGCCAGCGCGACACGTTGCTTCTGCCCGCCGGACAACCCGGCACCGCCCTCCCCCAGTTGGGTGTCGTAGCCTTGGGGCAACTGCAGGATCAGTTGATGCACGCCGGCCATTTGCGCGGCAGCGAGCACCTTGTCCGAATCCACGGTGTCGAAACGCGCGATGTTGTCGGCAATGCTGCCGGCGAACAGCTGGATGTCCTGGGGCAGATACCCAATGTGCGGGCCGAGTTGCTGCTTGTCCCATTGCGCCAGGTCCGCGCCGTCGAGCCGCACCTTGCCGGCCAAGGGCGCCCAGGCCCCCACCAGCAACCGCGCCAGGGTCGACTTGCCGCAACCGGAAGGCCCGATCACGCCCAGCACGTCACCGGCAGGCAGGCTGAACCCGAGGTTGGCCAATGCAGGCCGACGACTGCCAGGCGCACACGCGCTTACCTGCTCGACCGTCAACTGGCCGCTGGGCGCCGGCAAGCTCATGCGCTCGGTGCGCGCCGGGTTGGCCGCCAGCATCAGGGTCAAACGGTCATAGGCCAGGCGCGCCGAACTCCACTGTTTCCACACGCCGATCAGTTGGTCGATAGGGCTCAGTACCCGCCCCATCAGGATCGAGCCGGCGATCATCATGCCCGGCGTAATCGCCCCCTGCACCGCCAGCAATGCACCCAGACCGAGGACCAATGACTGCAACGCCAGGCGTACGCCCTTGGACCAGGCACTGATGGCAGCGGTCTTTTCACTGGCCAGGTTCTGCGCCGCCAGAAACGCCTGGTGCTGGGCAAACCAGCGCGCACGCAGGGTTGCCAGCATGCCCATGGCTTCGATGGCTTCGGCATTGCGCAGGTTGGCCGTGGCCTGCTGGCTGGCGCTGATCGACAGCTGATTGGCCTGAGTCAACGGTGCCTGGCAGATGTGCTGGTTGGCCCACGCCAGCGCCATCAGCATCAGCGCACCGGCCAGCGCCAGGACGCCGAGCCAGGGGTGGAACAGGAAGATCACCAGCAAGTACACCGGAAACCACGGCGCATCAAAAAATGCGAACAGCGCCTGGCCGGTGGCGAACTGGCGCAAGGTCGTCAGGTCGCTCAACGCCTGCCCGGCCGCCTGGGTACCGCCCTTGAGTTGCGCCTCGAACGCGGCGTCGTACACCCGCTGGTTCAGGCGCATGTCCATCTGTGTGCCAAGACGGATCACCACCTGGCTGCGCACCCACTCCAGCGCGCCCATCAAGCCGAACAAGCCAAGGATCATCAGCGTCAGCATCAACAGGGTCATCGAGTTGCCGGAGGCCAGCACCCGGTCGTAGACCTGCAACATGTACAGCGCCGGAGCCAGCATCAACAGGTTGATCACTGCCGAAAACAGGCCAATGTTGAGGAAGCCACTTTTATAGGCCGTGAGAGCGGCCAGGGTTTCGTTGCCGGCATGGCGCATCGAGGGAGTCTCATGGGGGAAATCGGGAAGCGCCGCCCGCGTTTGACACGCCGCGCGCCGCTGCGCAGAATTTGTCACCGCCGTCGCCCTGGCCTTCGAAACTCACGGCGACGACGGGGTTTACGCAGCGAATGGGAGAGCGATCTTCCATTCGCTTTTTTCATTGCACAGCCACATCAGGCAGCGAGTGCCCAGTCCTGTGCAACGTCCTGCACGCCTACCAGGGCGACGTCGGTGGTGGTTGCCGTAGCGTGTGCTGCCAGGCCGGCCGAGATCTCGTCGAAGGTGTTGGCGGTGGACAGGCCGAAGTCGTCCAGCAGGTTGTTGAGCACGGTTTCCAGTGCCGAGGTGTTGCCTTGCATCAGGCTGTAGATCACGTTCTGAACGTCGTTGCCGACGCGGCCTGCACCTTGTGCCGCGCTCAAGTCAAGGCCGTTGAAAGCCACTTTGAACGCATCGAGGGTGAAGTCGCTGCCATTGCCGCCGCCCAGGCCGGTGCCCAGTTGAACGTTATCCAGGTTGCCCCACAGGTAGTGGTTTTCGTTGTGGCTGGCTGGCAGCGCCGGGTTGAATACGTAGTGCAGGCCGTTGCTGGTGTTGCTGTCGGCAATGAACGCGTAGTCGGAATTGTTGGCGCCGTGGGTCGAATACTGGTCGCCGCTCAGGGAGCCGTTGCTGAAGCCACCGGTGTTGCTGCTGCCGTGACCCGCAGTGTTGAACCCCAGTGCCCAGTCGGTCAGGTAGTCCGAGACGGAGTAAGCACCGAGCGCAGCTTCGTAACTAACAGAAATAGTCATCACTTAACCTCGTTATAAACAACACGATTGATCAGCACGCTCATACAGCGCACTTTTTGCCCACCCTTGGGCAAAACCGTTGGTTGATAAAGTGCCGTGGCACCTTGATCAGAACTTGTATTCGAGCATCCCGCTCAACGTTCGCCCGCGCGCCAGGCTCAGGTTATTGGCGTCCCCCATCGCAACGAAGTAGGCCTCATCGGTGGCGTTTTCCAGCGCCAGGGCGATGTTCAATTGGTCGGTCATCCAGTAGCTGGCGTACAGGTCATAGAGGGTGTACTGGGGCCATAGCGCCTGGTCGATGAAGTCATAACCTTGTGAGTCGAGGTTCTCGCCATTGCCTGAGCTGTAGCGCACGCGGACGCCCATATCGAGTCGCTTTTCCAGGAAGCGCGCGCCCAGGGTCAGCGAGCCGCGATCAGCCGGCATATAGGTGGCGTTGCCCATGATCCGGCCACAGCTTTCCTTGTTGTTGGCGACATCGTCGTCCAGCACCTCATACGTGGTCACCGGGCGCAGGCCGGTCGTGCCGTTTGGCCGGGTGTAGCGTTCATAGCGTGTGGTGGACGGCCCGTTCTTCTTCGCCCCGCCCATGTAATAGTTCTTCGAGCAGAACTCATTACTGCCGATCATGTGGGTGTAACTAAGGTTGGCGTACGCCCGCCCCATGTCGTAGTTGAGCTGGTACTCCACCCCCCGAAAGCGCGTGGGGTTGGTGTTATTGACGTACGCCATCGTGCCGAGAAAACCGCCGACGGAGGTCTCCGGCAAACTGACGCTGTGATTGAGGAAAGAGAAGTTCTCGATCCGGGTATCGAAGTAAGCCACCTTCATGCCCAGGCGGTCGTCACCGAACAGCAGTCCCTCTTTGAATACGTTCACGCCCATTTCCCAGTCCCGCGACTCTTCGGGTTTCAGGAACGGGTTGGGAAACACCCGCTCTGATGAGCTGCCACCGTGAGGACGCCCGGTCATGAAGGTTTCCGTTACCGCCGGCGGGCGCCAGCCCTTGCCCCAGCGGGCGTAGAGTTGCATCCAGTCCAGCCCCGGCTTTATGCCGATACCGAACGTGGGAGAGAACTGGCCCTCTTCTCTATCAATGTCGAAAACCTCCTCGACACGCTTGGCACCTACCGTGCTGCTGTAGAACCGATCGCGCCGGTACAGCGTCATCCCGGTGACCCCTTCCAGCCGATAGCGGTCGTACCGCAAGCCCGCATCCAGCGTCAGCCAGTCGCCATATTCGTACTGCAGGTTGTTGAACAGGCTGGCGATGGTGCGTTTGCCACCGGGCGTCCCGCCTTCAACGTAAGGCAACAGGCCGGAAAGGTTGGTGGCCTCGACCTTGTTGGTACTGGGCTTGAACTTGTCTTGATACACCTCCACGCCGTAGTTCCAACTCACATGACCCAACGCATCGAAGTCGAACCGCGATGTGTTGTCGCCCTGTACACCCCAGGTATCGGTCTGAAAATGATCCGTGTAGCCCGCCACATAGTTGCCGGAGGTCAGCGACGCGGTGTTGGGCGCATTGTCCCGGTCCATCTGTGTGGTGACGTAGTAGACCTTGGCCTTGAAATCGATCAGCGGGTTATCCGGCGTGTAGCGATAATCCAGTCCGACGTTCCTGGCATTGAGGTTGTTCTTGCTGACGCGCTGGTAGTACACGCTCTGGTTATCCGGGGCGGTGTAGGCCCACGCGTCATTGCTGTCGCTGTCACTTTCCAGGTAGCTCAGTTGCACCCGTTGGTCATTGGGCAGGTTCAGGCCGAACTTGACGATTTGCGAGCGAGTCACGCTGCCGGTGTCACCGACCTCACTGTTCAGCCAATCGTCGAAGGCCGCAGGCTGGGAGTCACGAGCGCGCAAATGAGTGCCCAGTTTCTGGTCGTTGTGGGTACCGGCGCGGTAGTCGCCAAAATGCCGTTCGCTGTACCCCAGCAGCACGTCGCCGCGCTCGTCGCCAAAGGCAAACACACCGCTGCCGTTGAAATAGGTGCCGTTACCCAGTTCACCAATCCCGCTACCGGCACGCAGACGCCCGCCATAGTCCTTGCCATCGGCCAGGAACTCACTGGCCTCCAGGGTCTTGAAGGATGCAATCCCGCCCAACACGGCAGCACCGCCCTGCCCGGACTGGCTGCCCTTGTCGATTTCGATGCTGGAGATGAATTCCGGGTCGATCAACATCGTGCCGTTGCGCTGCTGGTGGCCGTTGACGTTGAAGTTCTGGCGCATGCCGTCGATGTTCATGTTGACCCGGCCGTAGTCCTGCACGCCGCGGATGTTCACCGACAAGCCCGGGTCACGCTGGTTGACGGCGGTGTACACGCCGGCGGTTTCTTCGAGCATGTCGGCGGCGTGGCGTGGTGGGCGTTTGTCGATCTGCTCGCGACTGATCACGGCCACCGAGCGCGGTGTGTCGTACACCCAGTCGCTTGGCTTGCCGTTGGTGTTGCCGGTGATGGTGGTGGTGCCCACGGTCAGCGCACCGTCATGGTCGGCGCCGACGCGAGTCAGCGTCACCTGCCGGTCCCCGGTAAAGCGGTATTCCACCGGTGCACTGCCCACCAATCGGCCGAGGCCTTCCTGGGCGCTGTAACGGCCCTTGAGCGCGGTGCTGGTGAGGCCTTGCAGGCGCGCGCTGTCGAACAACACTTGCAACCCGGCCTGGTCGGCGAACGTCAGTACGGCAAGGCCCAAGGGTTGCGCCGCAATATCAAACGTCAACGTGACAGGCTGTGATTCACCGACTGGCGCCTCGGCGGCCTGCACCTGGCAGGCGGAGGCTAACAGCCCCAGGTGGATGGCAAGGGCCAACCGGCTACCGGTGTTGCGCCCCTTGGTGATTGCAGACATCGACGTTATCCCTTCGCTGACCATTCTTGTTTATGCGAATACTTCTCACTTAACAGGACGTGTCAGGCGTCGGAACTCAGTAAGGTTTTTTTGAAAGTTTTTTCAAAGGGCGTAAACGGGGCCCGGCGACCCCATCAATAGATCAGGCTCAGCCCCGCCAGATCAAAGCGCTGCACCTGTAATTCTTCGGTCAGGGTGCCGAGGGCCGTGTCGAGCATATCGAGGCGGAACACGCCGCTGACTTCACGGGTGCCGAGGTCGGCATTGGTCAGCACCACCTTGCCCGGCCGGTAGCGGTTGAGCTGTTCGATGACCTTGGCCAGCGGCAAGCGGTCGAAGATCAGCACACCGCGACGCCAACTGGTGGCGCGCTCCAGGTCGAAGTCGTCGAGGGCGACCACGCCGTTCTCCGGGCTGTAGCGCGCAGCCTGGCCTTCCTTGAGCACCGTTTCTTTCTGCGGCAGCGCCTGCAGCGTGACGGCCACACTGTGCTGCAACACTCCGACCCAGGCCTGCCGGTCGTCCTCACGCTCGACCACAAACCGCGTGCCCAGGGCACGGGTTTGCCCGCTGGCGCTGTGCACCACGAACGGTCTTTTTTCCTCACCGGCCATGGGCGCCACATCAAAGATCGCCGAGCCTTTGATCAGGCTGATGCGCCGCTGCACACCGTCAAACTCCAGCTTGATCGCACTCGCAGAATCCAGTTGCACGCTGCTGCCGTCCGCCAGGTGCACGGTGCGCACTTCGCCTTTTTGGGTGAAGTAATCGGCCTGCATCTGCAGCAGCGCCTCAGGCCCGCGCACCCAGCCGACGCCCGCCACCACCAGCAACAGCGCAACACTCGCCGCCATGCGCCACGGCCTGCGCCGACGAGGGCCGCGCACCGGCGCAGCGGTAGCGGGCGGCCGCTGGCGATGCACCGTCTCATCGCGATGCACCTCGCCCAGCGCCGCCCACGTCTGCTCGGCAAAACGCAGCGCCGCTTCATGGCGGCTGTCTCTGGCGATCCATTGGCGCAGCTCGGCCTGCTCCTGATCAGTCAGGGCGCCGGCGTGCAGGCGCACCGCCCAATCGGCAGCCGCCTCGGTAATGCTGTGCTGTTGCGGACCCGGGCTATTCACGTGTGAATCTCGAATTTTTCGTTATATAACGCTGTGACGTCTGACCCCAGATTTGTCGGTAATTCATTCGTCGGACGGCCCCGCCTCACCTTCCTGCAAACGCTGCATGACATACGCCAGCGCCTTGGCCAGGTGCTTTTGCACTGAGCTGTCGGAAATGCCCAGGTGGCGCGCGACCTGGGCATGGGTCATGCCCTCGATCCGGTTGAGACGGAAAATCTGCCGGGTACGCTCCGGCAATTCCGCCAGTGCCTGCTTCAATGCCTGCCGCTGTTGCTGCGCCATCGCCTGAGCCTCCAACCCGGCCATTTCATCTTCAATCTCGGCCAGCGCCTCATGGGGCACGGAGTCGGTCTTGCGCCGCGCCTCCTGGCGGATATGGTCGATCAGCAGATTGCCGGCCGTGCGATAGAGATAGCCCTGGGAGTTGTCGATGCGCTCGCCGGCCGGCTTTTGCGCCAGGCGCAGGAAACTCTCCTGCACCAGGTCTGCGGCCAACTGCGGGTCCCGTACCTTGCGTGCGAGATACCCGCGCAGGGTATCGGCGTGCTTGAGAAACAGGCCTTTGAGATCCACGTCCGACAAACCGACTCCCTGGAATGTTAAGGAAACAGGCGGGCATCTTAAGCGTTGTCGAGAATGATTTTCAATTGATATCAACTCTGATCCACACAACGGTGGTTTTCATTCAGCGTTCGGTAATCGAACGGTTCCCACCCACGCGATTGACCAAATTAACCATTCAGTACATTTTATTGACATACATAAAAACAACAGTGGAGAACCCTCTATGCCGCCCATCGTGCTGGTGCTCAACGGCCCCAACCTCAACCTGCTCGGCACTCGCGAGCCTGCCACTTATGGCCATGAAACCCTGGCCGACCTTGCTGCCCTGTGTGGCCGCAGCGCCGAGCAACTGGGCCTGAAAGTCGAATTCCGCCAGACCAACCACGAAGGCGAATTGCTGGACTGGATCCACGGCGCCCGCGCCCGTTGCGCCGGCATCGTGATTAACCCGGCAGCCTGGACCCACACTTCAGTGGCGATCCGCGACGCACTGGTGGCCAGTGAAGTACCGGTGATCGAAGTGCATTTGTCCAACGTGCATGCCCGGGAAGCGTTCCGTCATCACTCGTTCGTGTCGCCGATTGCCAAGGCGGTGCTGGCCGGGTTTGGCAGCCACGGTTATCACCTCGCCCTCGAACATTTCAGCAAGACCTTGAAGGGATGAGCGCGGTGTCCAAACGTCGAATTCTGGCCGGCCTGATCGGCGCCGGCATTCAGGCTTCCCGCACCCCGGCCCTGCATGAGCATGAAGGCGATGCCCAGGGCCTGCGTTACCTCTATCGCCTGATCGACCTCGACCGGCTACAGGTGGATACCCGCGCCCTGCCCGACCTGTTGATGGCGGCCGAACAGATGAACTTCACCGGCTTGAACATCACCTACCCGTGCAAGCAGGCGATCCTGCCGCTGCTGGATGACCTGTCACCCGAAGCACGGGGCATCGGCGCGGTGAACACCGTGGTGCTTTGCGACGGTAAACGCATCGGCCACAACACCGACTGCCTGGGCTTTGCCGAAGGCTTTCGCCGGGGCTTGAGTGATGTGGCTCGAAAGTTCGTGGTGCAGATGGGCGCGGGCGGCGCCGGGGCGGCAGTCGCCCATGCGCTGCTGGGTGAAGGCGTGGAACGCTTGAGTATTTTCGACATGGACGCCGAACGTGCCCGCAGCCTGGCGAACAACCTCAACCAGCATTTTGGTACCGGCCGGGCGCAGGCCGGCAATGACCTGGAAAGCGCCATGGCCGAGGCCGATGGCCTGGTGAATACCACGCCGATGGGCATGGCCAAGCTGCCGGGCATGCCCGTGCCGTTGGGCACCTTGCGCGCCGACTTGTGGGTAGCGGAGATCGTCTACTTCCCACTGGAAACCGAACTGCTGCGCAACGCCCGCGCCTTGGGTTGCCGCACGCTGGATGGCGGCAACATGGCGGTGTTTCAGGCGGTGAAGGCGTTTGAGTTGTTCACTGGCGAAGTGGCGGATGCAGAGCGCATGCTCGCGCACTTCCAGAGCATGACCACCCAACTGTAGAAACCGGATTAGAAATGTGGGAGCGGGCTTGCTCGCGAATGCGGTGGATCAGCCAAACATCCGGCGACTGACACTCCGCCTTCGCGAGCAAGCCCGCTCCCACATTTTGCTCGGTGTTGAACTCAAGCCTGCAGGTAGCGCAACACCGACTCGCAGATCATCGCCCGATGCCGCTGCTTGACCGCCTCATCCGACAACTCGATCTGAAAGATCTCGCTGAAGGTGTGGCGGTTCGACACCCGGTAAAAACTGAACGAGTTGATCAGCAGGTGCACGTCCAGCGGCTCCAGCCCTTCCCGGAACAACCCCAACTCGGCGCCCCGGCGCAACGTGGTGCCAAGGGCTTCGAGGATGTTGCTGTTCATCGCCTTGATCGACGTCGACTGCTTTACATACTCGGCGTTGTGGATGTTCTCGATGCTCACGATGCGCACAAAATCCACGTTCTGATCGTGGTGATCAAAGGTGAATTCCACCAGCCGGCGGATCGCTTCCCGGGGCTCCAGGGCCGTCAGGTTCATCCGTGTCTCGGTGTTGCGAATGTCGCCGTAGAGTTTCTCCAGCACCTCGACGTAGAGCTGCTCCTTGCTGCCGAAGTAGTAATAGATCATGCGCTTGGAGGTCTGGATACGCTCCGCGATCGCGTCCACCCGGGCGCCGGAAAGGCCCTGGGTGACAAACTCGACGATGGCTTCCTGGAGAATGTTCTCGCGGGTCTTTTCCGGGTTGTTCTTGCGGCTCTTGCGCGGTGCGGTGGCCGCGGCGGGAAGCTCGGAGGTCAGGGTCATGGTGCGCTCACGGCCTTAGGTGCAGGCGCTGATTATGGGCCGCGCCGCACGCCGAAGGAAGCGCCGACACCTTACAACCTGGCCTGGCGCACCGCACCGCTGCGGGACTTGGCCATGGCCGCCAGGCGCACCGCCACGTTGGCCGCACCGTAGCCGGCGTAACCGTTCTTGCGCTGGATGATCTCGAAGAAAAACCGGCCCTCGAACGCTTCGGTATAAACGTGAAACAGTTCACCGCCCTGGGCATCGCGGTCGTACAGCACGTTGTAATACGCGAGCTGGCTGAGGAACTCGTCATCGAAATCAAACCGCGCGGCCAGGTCATCGTAGTAGTTCAGCGGGATATCCAGCAGCGGCACGCCCGCATCCTTGGCCCGGCTGACCTCGGCGAAAATGTCCGCGCAGTCGAAGGCAATGTGGTGCACGCCCGAGCCGCGATAGCTCGACAGCGCGTGGGAAATCGCGGTGTTGCGGTTCTCGGAAATATTCAGCGGCAGGCGAATCGAGCTGCAACGGCTGCGCAGTGCCCGGCTTTTCACCAGGCCATAGGGATCCGGCAGCACCACTTCGTCGTCGGCTTCGAAATCCAGCAAGCTTTTGTAGAACAACACCCAACTGTCGAGGCTGTCGGCGGGCAAGGCCATGGCCATGTGGTCGATGCGCAGCAGGCCGCCGCTGGCAGCGCTTGCGGGTTGCAGGTTGAAGTCGGTGTCGTAGAGGCCGCCTTCGCTCTGATCGACGAGGTAGATCAGGCTGCCATCCGGTGCGCGCACCGCTGCCAGCTCCAGCTCATTGGGGCCGACCAGCCCACGATACGGCTGGCCCTTGTAGGCCACCGCCCGCTCCAGGGCCTTGGCGCTGTCCTTGACGCGGATCGCCGTGGCGCACAACGACGGGCCGTGGGCCTCGAAGAAGTTATGGGCGAAGGAATAGGGTTCGCAATTGAGGATCAGGTTGATATCGCCCTGGCGCAACAGGCTGACGCTCTTGGATCGATGCTGCCCGGCCTTGACGAAGCCCAGGCGCTCCAGCCATGAAGTGAGCTTGGCGCCGAGGTTTTCATCCACGGCAAATTCCAGGAATTCAATGCCGTCGTATTCGCTGGCGGCCGGGGTTTCAAACAGGATCTCGGGGACCTGCGTCGCTTCTTGCTCCAATCGCTGGCGGGTTTTCTCTTCGAGGTACAGCAGCGAGCGCAGGCCGTCGGCGGCATTCGCCCGGGTCGGCGCGGCGCGGAAGCCGTCGTTGAAGATTTCCAGGGACAACGGCCCGGTGTAGCCGCTCTTGATGATCGGGGCGAGAAAGCCCGCCAGGTCGAACTCGCCCTGGCCTGGGAAGCAGCGGAAATGCCGGCTCCATTCCAGTACATCCATCGCGAGGATCGGTGCATCGGCCATCTGCACAAAGAAAATCTTGTCGCCGGGAATCTCGGCAATCGCACTCGGGTCGCCCTTGAGAGACAGGGTGTGGAAGCTGTCGAGCAACACGCCCAGGCTCGGATGATCGATCTTGCGCACCAGGTTCCACACCTGCTGCCAGGTGTTGACGTGCCGGCCCCAGGCCAGCGCTTCATAGCCGATGCGCAAGCCCCGGCGGCCAGCGTGTTCTGCCAGCAGGCTCAGGTCATCCAGCAGAATGCTTTCATCGCCCACGGAATCGGCTGACGCGTTACTGCACACCAACACCAGGTCGGTGCCCAGCTCCTGCATCAAGTCGAACTTGCGCTCGGCCCGCTCCAGGTTGCGTGTCAGGCGGTCGCGGCGGCAGCCCTCAAAGTCCCGGAACGGCTGGAACAAGGTGATGGCAATGCCGAGGTCGGCGCACATTTGCCTAACTTCACGCGGACTGCCGTCGTAATACAGCAGATCGTTTTCGAAGATTTCCACGCCATCAAACCCGGCAGCCGCGATGGCTTCGAGTTTTTCCGGCAATGTTCCGCTCAAGGAAACGGTGGCGATGGAGCGTTGCATGGGGCGACTCCCGGCATTGAGGCATGTCTTGTTTACGGCAAATTATTGGCCGCCAGGTTCATCACAGCAATTGAAATGTACGAACCGGTTAGTTTTATGGGCGATTATCGAACAGAATGGCAATCGGCGAATTGACGATTTTTTAGCCGCTGCGCACCATCGACAGCACATTGAGCCCCGCTTCCATTGAGCGGCCTCGATTAACCAAGACCCTGAACACACCATAAAAATTTCAAAAAAACGGGTACTTCCTCATGCCTTCGCAAAATCCCGCCGTGGCCGTGGGCCACAGCAATCCCCATAGCGGCATCGGTGACAAAATCCGTGGCGCCATGGCTGTCGGTAAAACCCGCTGGGGCATGCTGGCCCTGGTGTTTTTCGCCACCACCCTGAACTACATCGACCGCGCCGCCCTCGGCGTGATGCAACCGATCCTGGCCAAGGAAATGAGCTGGACGGCGATGGACTACGCCAACATCAACTTCTGGTTCCAGGTGGGTTACGCCATCGGCTTTGTGCTGCAAGGCCGGTTGATCGACCGGGTCGGCGTCAAGCGCGTGTTCTTCTGCGCGGTGTTGCTGTGGAGCCTGGCCACTGGCGCCCACGGCCTGGCCACCTCGGCGGTGGGCTTTATGGTCTGCCGGTTCATTCTCGGGCTGACCGAAGCCGCCAACTACCCGGCCTGCGTCAAGACCACCCGCCTGTGGTTCCCCGCTGGCGAGCGTGCCGTGGCCACCGGGATCTTCAACGCCGGCACCAACGTCGGCGCGATGATGACGCCGATGCTGCTGCCGCTGATCCTCCACGTGTGGGGTTGGCAGGCGGCGTTCCTGTGCATGTCGGCACTGGGCGGGATCTGGCTGGTGCTCTGGGGCTTGAAGTACTACAACCCGGAAGACCATCCAAGCGTGAAGCAATCGGAACTGGACTACGTGCAACAGGAAGTCGAACCGGAACAACCCCGCGTACCGTTCAGCCGGATCCTGCGGATGCGCGGCACCTGGGCCTTCGCCCTCGCCTACTCGATGACCGCGCCGGTGTTCTGGTTCTACCTGTACTGGCTGCCGCCGTTCCTGAATCAGCAATACAACCTGGGCATCAACGTGACCCAGATGGGCATCCCGCTGATCATCATTTACCTGACGGCGGACTTCGGCAGCATCGGCGGCGGGATCCTGTCTTCGTTCCTGATCGGACGCGGGATGAACCCGATCAAGGCGCGGCTGCTGTCGATGTTGCTGTTTGCCTGCTGCATCGTCGGAGTGATCATGGCCGCCGGCTCCAGCCACCTGTGGGTCGCGGTGTTTGCGATTTCCCTGGCCATCGGCGCGCACCAGGCCTGGACCGCCAACATCTGGAGCCTGGTGATGGACTACACGCCCAAGCACATGATGAGTACGGTGTTTGGTTTTGGCGGCATGTGCGCGGCCATCGGCGGGATGTTCATGACCCAGATCGTCGGCCATATCCTGACCGTGACCAACAACAACTACACCGTGCTGTTCACCCTGATTCCGGCGATGTACTTCATCGCGCTGATCTGGATGTACTTCATGGCGCCGCGCAAGATTCCGACCGTCGAGGTCTGAGTTTCCTACCTGCGCCGCTGCTGCCAGGCAGCGGCCAACCCGCTCAGGCAAATCACCCCGATCCCGACCACGGTGGTCAGGTCCGGGGTGTGGTTGAACACCAGCCAGCCCAACAACCCCGCAAACACGATCTGGCAATAGCCGAACGGCGCCAGCAGGGCCGGCGCTGCGAAGCGGAAGGCCTGGGTCAGCATCAAGTGTGCGGTCATCCCGCAAGTGCCCAGCGCCAGCATCAGCACCCCGTGCCACAGGCTCGGCACCTGCCAGAAGAACGGCACCAGCGCGCTCATCACCAAGGTATTGCACAACCCGGCGAAGAAGTTGCTGGTGGTGGGCGTGTCGTACTTGCTGAGGATGCGGGTGAGCAGTTGGTAGAAGCAGAAGAACAGCGCCGACGTCAGCGGCAACAACACCGCGGGGGTGAACAGCTCACCCCCCGGGTGCACAATGATCAGCACCCCGATAAACCCGCAAATCACCGCCAGCCATTGGCCGCGGGTCACGTGTTCACCCAACAGCGGCACCGACAACGCGGTGACCAGGATCGGCGCAAGAAAGTTGACCGCCGTGGCCTCGGCCAACGGGATAAAGTGCAGCGCCGCCGTAAAGAACAGGCTGGTGCCCAGCAGGCACAACGCCCGCGCCACTTGCAGTAAAGGGCGTTTGCTGCGCAGTACCCGCAGGCCCGATTGCGGCAGGAAGATCCCGGCCATCAACAGCGTGTGCACCAGGTAGCGGGCCCACACCACCATCACGATCGGGTAGAACCCGGCCAGGTATTTGGACAGCGCGTCGTGGCTGGAAAACAGAAAGGTCGCCACCACAATCAGCAAAATGCCTTTGAGCGGGTGGTTGACGCCGGAAAGTGGGGTACTGAGGGTCATTGCATTCTCTTGAGTGGCAGGCTGAAATGACCGCCGCATACCGCGGCATAATCTAGAACGGGTAAAGCGCCTCGCTCAAGAGCATAACCAAACACTGTTCGAACAGCGCACTAAATTGCGGTTTTCCAGTCCAACGCTTCACGCCGCCCCGCCCACTGCGCGTTTTTTAACCAAGGCCTTCTCACCATGAAAAAAACCCTGTTGATTCTTTCGACCCTGACGCTGCTCAGCGCCTGCGACAAGCAAGCCGAGACCGCCAAGGCGCCCGCCCCGCCGTCTGTCCAGGCAACGTTGGTACCGCAGGTGCTGCCCACCGACAAATGGGTCGGCAAGTGGATTGGCGTCGAAGGCCTGAACCTGACCATCGCCAAGGACGACAGCATTGGCCGTGGCCACTATGTACTGACCATGAAATACGGCCTGGATGACGATGATTCCGGCACCTTCAAGGGTCAGGCATCCGAAGACGGCATCACCTTTGAACGCCCGGACGGCCCGCAGATTCTGAGCGCTGGCGACGGCGAAGCCACTGGCCTGAAATGGCTGGCCGACAAGAAGGACTGCCTGATCGTCGACACCGGCGAAGGGTATTGCCGCGACTGACACAAGCTTCATACAGATCGGACGACGCAGCGTTTAGCATCGTCAGACAGCCGGACTGGCGCCAACCCTACACACCAACAACACTGAGCTGCAGGTTCACAAAGAGGATTGCCACATGCTATGGAAAAAAGGCCGACGCAGCGACAACGTGGTAGACGCCCGCGATGACAGCGGCGGCGGTGGCGGTGGCATGCGTTTTGGGGGCGGCAAGGGCCTGAGCCTGACGGCCATCGTGCTGATCGTCGGCATCGGCTGGCTGACCGGCCAGGACCCGATGCAGATCCTCGGGCAACTCAGCGGCCAGCTCACCGAGCAAGCGCCCTCCGTCAGCCCGCAAACCCGCCAGGCGCCGCCGGCCAATGATGAACAAGCCGACTTCGTGCGCGCCGTACTCGGCGACACCGAAGACACCTGGGCCCAGGTGTTCCAGGAAAACGGCCTGACCTACAAGAACCCCAAACTGATCCTGTTCCGTGGCCGGGTGAACTCCGCCTGCGGTGGCGCCACGTCCGCCAGCGGGCCGTTCTATTGCCCGGCAGACCAACAGGTATACCTGGACCTGGATTTCTTCCGGGAAATGTCCCAGCGCTTCAAGGCCGCCGGCGACTTCGCCCAGGCCTACGTGATCGCTCATGAAGTCGGACATCACGTGCAGACGCTGCTGGGCATCTCGGCGAAGATTCAGGCAGCCCGCCAGCAAGGCCGGCAGATGCAAGGCGACGGCGGCCTGCTGGTGCGCCAGGAGCTGCAAGCCGACTGCTTCGCCGGGGTGTGGGCCAACCGCGCGCAAAAGCGCCTGAACTGGCTGGAGCCCGGCGACATTGAAGAAGCACTGAATGCGGCCAACGCGATTGGCGATGACCGCTTGCAGCAACAGGGCCAGGGCCGCGTGGTGCCTGACTCGTTTACCCACGGCACCTCGGCACAGCGGGTTCGCTGGTTCAAGACCGGCTTCGCCCAGGGCCAGATCACTCAATGCGACACCTTTACCGCCAAGAGCCTTTAAATGAATAAACGACTGGGTCTGCTGTTAGGTTTGTTGATCACCTGTTCCTCCTCCACCTGGGCTGCCGAACATGGCGTCAAGGTGGTCAGTCCCGATCGTTTTCACCTGGATGCCGGCGACCTGAGCGTCGGCTTGAGCCAGGACTGGCGCCAGCCGCTGCCTCAAGTTACCCGCGCGCTGATCATCGTGCATGGTCGCCTGCGCAACGCGATGACCTACCTGGACAGCGGCGAAAAAGCGGCCGAAGCCGCAGGACAAAACGCCAATACCCTGGTGATTGCGCCACAGTTCCTCAACCAGACCGACCTCAAGCGCAACCAGATCGACAGCCAGACCCTGCGCTGGAACAGTAACGACTGGATGGCCGGCGAGCCGTCCACAGGCCCGGGCCAGATCAGCTCCTACGGCGCGCTGGACCAGATCATCAAGCACCTGGGCAACCGCAAGCTGTTCCCGAACCTGAAGGAAATCGTGGTGGCCGGCCATTCCGGTGGCGGCCAGGTGGTGCAGCGTTTTGCGCTGACCGGGCATGATCACCCGCTGCTGCAAACCGAGGGCATCAGCCTGCGTTATGTGGTGGCCAACCCGTCGTCCTATGCGTACTTCAGCCCACAGCGTCCGGTGAAATTCGATGTTGCCAGTTGCCCGGGCTTCAACGACTGGAAGTACGGCATGCAAAACCTGCCGGCCTACGCCAAGGGGCAAAGTGCCGAGCAACTGGAGCAGGCTTACGTCTCGCGTAATGTCACTTACTTGCTGGGCCAGCAGGACACCGACCCGAATCACCCGGCGCTGGACAAGAGCTGCGGTGCTGAAACCCAGGGCGCGTATCGCTTGATTCGCGGGCACAATTATTTTGACTACCTCAAGCAGCGGCACCCGCAGTTGGGCCACAAGCTGGTGGAAGTGCCGGGGGTTGGGCATAACGGGGACAAGATGTTTACGTCGCCTGAAGGGCAGAAAGTACTGTTCCAATAACCACTGAAGAAAAAACCGGATCAAAAATGTGGGAGCTGGCTTGCCTGCGATGGCATCACCTGGGTGTTACTGATACACCGCAGTGTCTGCATCGCAGGCAAGCCAGCTCCCACATTTGATCTTCATTGCCTGGGGTTAGAGCATCCGGCGCAATACCGCGCAATCTTCGGCATGCCAATCCGCCAGCTCCGGCCACGGGTTATCCGGCAAGTTAACCAACACCGTCCTGGTCCCCGCCGCCCGCCCGCAATCCAGATCAAACCGGTAATCACCGACCATCACCATCTCTTGCGGCGCCACTTCCCACGCTCGCGCCAGCTTCAACAAACCACCCGGGTCAGGCTTGGGCGGCGCATCATCACGCCCCAACACATCCTCGGCCGCAAAGCAGTCCGCCAGGCCGATCGCCTGCAATGTCACATGGGCCAGCTCCCGCGCATTGCGCGTCAGGATGCCCAGGCGATAACCCCGCCCGGCCAATTCCCGCACCAACTCCACCGCCCCCTCCGCCGCCACCGAACCCAGCGCCAACTCACGCTCATGCGCAAGCAACCACGCATGCTTGGCCGCTGCTTCATCGGCGGGCAACGCCGCCAGGTGCGTAAGAATGTCGTCAGTCGCCGGAATATCCAGGGCCACGCGGATCGCCGCAAAATCATGCACGGCCACCGTCAGGGTGCCATCCATGTCGAACACCCAGTGCTTCACATCACTGAGGCTCATGCCCAATCCTTGCGATGACGAATCAAGCCTTCCTGGGTAACCGATGCCACCAGTTGCCCGGCGCGGTTGTACACGCTGCCCCGGGAGAACCCACGGGAATTGCCGGCCCATGGGCTGTCCATGGCGTAGAGCAACCAGTCATCGGCACGCAGGTCGGCGTGGAACCACAGCGCGTGGTCGAGGCTGGCGACTTGCATGTCTTTCTGCCACACGGTCTTGCCGTGGGGCAGCAGCGAGGTGGTCAGCAGGCCGAAGTCCGAAGCGTAGGCCAGCAGGTATTTGTGCAGCGCCGGCGAGTCGGCCAGGGCGCCGTCCGCACGAAACCACACGTATTTGACCGGGTCGGACGGCTGCGGGTTGTACGGGTCTTTCTCGGTCACCGGCCTTACTTCGATCGGCTTGGGGCACAGCAGCTTTTCGCGCATGTGCTCGGGAATCAGGTGCGCACGCTGCTGGGTCAGCTCCAGCTCCGACGGCAGGTTCTCCGGGCCGACCACCACGGGCATGGTGGTCTGGTGCTCGAAGCCTTCTTCGTCGTACTGGAACGAAGCGCTGCAGGTGAAGATCGGGTTGCCCTTCTGGATCGCCGTCACCCGGCGCGTGCTGAAACTGCCGCCATCGCGCACCCGGTCAACCGAATACACCACCGGCAACGCCGCATCGCCGGGGCGCAGGAAGTAACCGTGCAACGAATGCACATGCCGCGCCTCTTCAACGGTCTGGCTGGCCGCCGACAGCGACTGGCCGAGCACCTGGCCGCCGAACAGCTGGCGAAAGCCCAGGTCCTGGCTGCGGCCGCGAAAGAGGTTTTCCTCGATCGGTTCCAGGGTCAGCAGGTCCACCAGATCTTCCAACACTTGGCTCATAGAGCATCTCCTACAACAATCTATTGGGCATTCCGGGCTGCTTATCCGTGCAGCGTGTCCAACCATTGGGCGCGGGTGATGCGATACAACACATGATGCCGCAAGGGGTCATCGGCTGCGACCTTGGGGTGTTCAAAATCTGCCAGGGGATCGTAATGCATACCGATGGCCTGCATGACTTTTTGTGATGGCAGATTGGCTTCAGTGGTAAACGAAACGATTTCGTCCAGCTTCAGCCGGTCGAAACCACAGCGCAGGGCAGTCCAGGCGGCTTCGCTGGCGTAACCCAGGCCCCAGTGTTCCCTGGCCAGGCGCCAGCCGATCTCCACCGCCGGAGTGAACGGGGCCTCGAAGCTCACATTCAGCAAGCCGGTGAGGCCGATGAACTCGCCGCTGTCCTTGCGCTGCAACGCCCACAGGCCAAAACCGTACTCGGCAAAATGGCCGCGAATACGCCCGATCAGCGCGGCACTTTCCAGGCGGCTCAAGGTGGCCGGGAAATACCGCATCACCTGCGGGTCGGCGCACATGCGCGCAAACTCCGGCAAGTCGGCATCCCTCCATTGGCGCAGCACCAGGCGTGCGCTTTCCAATTGCAGTATCGGCTCCATTGGTCCCCCTCCCTTGCCATGTGCGTGAGTGTAACGCGCTGTTAAGATCCGTCGCTGGTTCCCGTCAGAAATCCCCATGCCCTTGCCATTGATCTACCACGACGACTACAGCCCCGAGTTCCCGGCAGACCACCGCTTCCCCATGGATAAATTCCGCCTGTTGCGTGACCATCTGGTGGAGAGCGGCCTGACACGGGACAGCCAACTGCTGCGCCCGGAACTATGCCCCGCCGAGATTCTGGCCCTGGCCCATGAACCTGGGTATATCGAACGCTACATGAGCGGCGAGTTGTCGCGCGAAGACCAACGGCGCCTTGGCCTGCCTTGGAGCGAAGCCCTGGCCCGGCGCACCGTGCGCGCGGTGGGCGGCTCGTTGCTGGCCGCCGAGCAGGCCCTGGAGCACGGCCTGGCCTGCCACCTGGCCGGCGGCACCCACCACGCCCACTACGATTACCCGGCGGGTTTCTGCATCTTCAATGACCTGGCCGTGATCAGCCATTACCTGCTGGCCAGCGGGCGGGTCAACCGGGTGCTGATCTTCGACTGCGACGTGCACCAGGGCGACGGCACCGCACGCATCCTCCACGACACCCCGGATGCAATCACCGTGTCCCTGCACTGCGAAAAGAACTTCCCCGCGCGCAAGGCGCAAAGCGACTGGGACATCCCGCTGCCGATGGGCATGGGCGACGCGGACTACCTCAAGGTGGTCGACGATGCCCTCAACTACCTGCTGCCGCTGTATCAGCCCGACCTGGTGCTGTATGACGCCGGCGTGGATGTACACAAGGACGACGCCCTCGGCTACCTCAAGCTGACAGACCAAGGCGTCGCCGCCCGCGATGAAAGCGTGATGCGCCACTGCCTGGGCCGCGATATTCCGGTGGTCGGGGTGATCGGCGGCGGCTACAGCAAAGACCGCCCTGCCCTGGCCCGTCGCCACGGGATCCTGCACCACAGCGCGCAGCGCGTCTGGACGTCATCAGGCTGTCATTGAGTTATGCGCGTTACCCACAATCGCTGTGGAACTGCCTGTGGATAACCTGAGTGAAAGCCCCTGCAGGCCATAAGCCGCCTGGCCTGCAGAAGGCTGTATGTTTTTTGATCAGGCAGCATGAGCATCCTCGGGTAGAATGCTCGGCCTACTTTGCCGAACCGCAGTTATCCCCATGCCCCAGACTCAAACCCCATCTCAACACGTCATCATCATCGGCGGCGGCCCGGCGGGGCTGATGGCCGCCGAAGTGTTGAGCCAGGCCGGGATCCGGGTCGACCTGTACGACGGTATGCCCTCGGTAGGCCGCAAGTTCCTGCTGGCGGGCGTGGGCGGCATGAACATCACCCATTCCGAACCGTACCCGGCGTTTCTGGCGCGCTATGCCGAACGGGCGCCGTGCATGGCGCCGTTGCTGCGTCAGTTCGGTGCCGAAGCGTTGTGCGAATGGATACACGGGCTGGGGATTGAAACCTTTATCGGCAGCTCCGGCCGGGTGTTTCCTACTGACATGAAAGCCGCCCCGCTGCTGCGGGCCTGGCTCAAGCGCCTGCGCGACCAGGGCGTAGTTATCCACACCCGCCATCGCTGGCTGGGTTGGAATGCCGATGGCAGCCTGCTTATCCACAGCCCCGAGGGCGAAAAAAGCGTACGCGGTGATGCAGTGTTGCTGGCCTTGGGCGGCGGCAGTTGGTCGCGCTTGGGCTCGGATGGGGCGTGGCTGAAGTTGCTGGAAGACAAAGGCGTGCCTTACGCGGCGTTGCAACCGAGCAACTGTGGCTTCGAGGTGTCGGCCTGGAGCGAGTTGATGGTCAGCAAATTCGCCGGGGTACCGCTGAAAAACGTCGCCATTGGCCTGGCAGACGACAAGCCACGGCTGGGGGAATGTGTGGTCACCGCCACGGGCATCGAAGGCAGCCTGATCTATGCGTTGTCGGCACCGATTCGTGAGGCGATCAACCGGGATGGATCGGCCACGGTGCACATTGACCTGTTGCCGAGTAAGCCACTGGACAAGGTGATCGCAGCGCTGAGCAAGCCGCGCGGCTCACGCTCGATGAGCAAGCATTTGCACAGTCAGTTGGGATTGGATGGGGTGAAGGCGGCGCTTTTGCGCGAGCTGTCACCGGCGGAGCACTTCAATGATCCGGCGCAGCTGGCGGTGGATATCAAGGCGCTGCCGCTGAAGCTGGTGAAAACCCGGCCAATGGACGAAGCCATCAGTACCGCAGGCGGCGTGCCGTTTGAGGCGCTGGATGAACGCTTGATGATCAAGCAATTGCCGGGCGTTTTTTGCGCAGGCGAGATGCTGGACTGGGAAGCGCCGACGGGCGGGTATTTGCTGACGGGGTGTTTTGCCAGCGGGCAGGCGGCAGGGCGCGGTGTTCTTGAGTGGTTGAGGCCGGCCACCCCGGCATGACCCACTCACCCCATCACCGCCCGGCAGCAAAGTTACCTCTGACTCAACTGGCTGTTAGATCGGGATAGGCACGTTTAAAAGCTGTTACTTGCTTCTGCAGGAAAGCATCCTCTTCAGGCAGTAAAATTTTCAGATTTTCTATATAACCTGAATACGCACTGAAGAGTCTGGAAGGATCGCCGTGTTTCAAATCGTTCCATTCCTGCTTGAAGGCGTAGCTGAGTTTCTGGCCCTCTTCCTGACTGGTATAAAGCATATCCTGTAGATACTTATCCAATGGCGCCCTTATCTCAGGACTGATCGAATAATTAGCCTCATACAACGACATCAACTCTCTGAACGAATGGATTGCCTGCCCATACTCGCCGCGCGCCGCATGGTCTTCAACCCGGGACCTTAATTCGGCCACACGCAACTCTACCTGCTTGAAAGCTTTCTCGTCAGCAGCCTTGCCTTTCTTGATTTCGCCGTCTACAACAACGCCGCCGATAATGCCCGCCGCCGCCAGGACCGGCAAAACAAAAGGTACTAAAAACACAGCCATATCTACATCTCCATCTAAGTTCGTCATTCAGAAATCAGTTTCTGACTCAACCTCAGTGGAAATGAAGCATTTTAAGTTCCAGCACTTAAACACGGCGACAATTACAAAAAATATCCAAATCACAAGCAATAACTCATCAAGGATGACGAGGCACAACTTGACGCGAGCGGAATTGCTCCGCTCACGGTAGTCACTCTGCGTTTACATGATAACCAACAAGCCCTACTTCTTTTTCCGCGGCCCGGTGTTAAACACGGGCACCTTACGCACTGGCTTGATCGAAGGCTCGACCGGCGTCGCCTCCCCGCTGTCCACCCACTTGCCCAGGTTGCGCTTGCCACCACCGCCGCCCGAAGCCTTGGGTTTCTTCGGCTTTTTCGGCTTCTTCACCACCTGACCAGTGGCATCGGTATCCGGCACACGGTGCTCCGGTTCGAAGTCCTGCTCCATCTTCCGGGTCAACGTCTGACGGGTCAGCATCTCGATGGCCGACAGCATGTTCACTTCATCGGCGCACACCAGGGAAATCGCCTCACCGGTGTTGCCCGCACGACCGGTACGGCCGATGCGGTGGATGTAGTCCTCGGCCACGATCGGCAGGTCAAAGTTGACCACCAGCGGCAAGTCTTCGATATCCAGGCCACGGGCCGCCACGTCCGTGGCCACCAGAATCTGCACGTCGCTGCTCTTGAAGCGATCCAGCGCACGCTGGCGCGTGGCTTGTGGCTTGTCGCCGTGAATCCCGTCGGCATTGATGCCCAGGCCCTGGAGTTTTTCCACCAGCGCGTCCACACCGTTACGGGTCTTGGCGAACACCAGCACCTGCTTCCAGCGGCCCTTGCGCATCAGGTGCACAAACAGCTCGGCCTTGCGCTTCTTGTCCACCGGCACCACCCATTGCTTGACGGTGTTGGCGGCGACGTTGCGCGGGCTGACTTCGACGGTCAGCGGGTCGTTGAGCATCTGCCCGGCCAACTGGCGGATCTCGTCGGAGAAGGTTGCGGAGAACAGCAAGGTCTGGCGCTTTTTCGGCAGCATGCGGTAGATGTTCGCCAGTTCTTCGGAGAAGCCCAGGTCGAGCATGCGGTCGGCTTCATCCAGCACCAGGGTTTGCAGCTGGTTGAGTTTCAGCGCGTTCTGGCGGAACAGGTCGATCAGGCGGCCAGGGGTGGCGACCAGCACATCAACGCCTTTGCGCAGCTTCATCATCTGCGGGTTGATGCTCACGCCGCCGTACACGGCGTAAGTGGTCAGCGGCACGTTTTGGGCGTACTCGGCGACGCTCGCATGAACCTGCTCGGCCAGTTCGCGGGTCGGGCACAGGATCAGCGCGCGCACCGAATTGGCGCTGACTTTCGGCCCTTCCATGGTCAGCAACTGCAGCAGCGGCACGGCGAAACCGGCGGTCTTGCCGGTGCCGGTCTGGGCCGCAGCCATCAGGTCACGGCCTGCCAGCACCGCCGGAATGGCTTGCGCCTGCACCGGCGTCGGGGTCTGGTAGCCAAGCGTCTCAAGGGCGCGCAGCAAGGGTTCGATCAGGCCAAGTGTGGCGAAAGTCATGGAAATACCGTAGGAAAAAGTCAGCGCAAGGTCGCAATGCGCGGCAGTTTACCTTATTTCCGGTTTTGGCTTTCGCCACTGTGGCAGGCTGATCAGCAGCACCGCGCTGATAATCACCAACATCGCCAGGGCTTCTTCCGTGCCGATGGTCTCACCGACAAACACAATCCCAAGCAACACCGCCACCGCCGGGTTGACGTAGGCATAGCTGGTGGCCGCCGCCGGGCGTACGTGCTTGAGCAGGTACATATAGGCATTGAAGGCGATGATCGAGCCGAACACGGTCAAGTACGCCAGGGCCAGCCAGCCTTCCAGCGGCGGCATGGCTTGCAGGTGTTCGCCGCTGACGGCACTGAGCAACAACAGCACGAAACCTGCGATCAGCATCTCCGCCGCACTGGCCATCGCGCCTTGAGGCAGCGGCAAATGCTTGCTCCACACCGAACCAAAGGCCCAGGCCGCCGCCGCAAAGATCAGCAAGGCCGCACCGGTGGGGCTCGATTGCAGGTTGGAGCCCATATTGAGCATGGCGATACCGATAATCCCCAGCACCACCCCGGCCCATTCCAGACGGGTATTGCGCGCGCCCCAGAAATAACCACAGAGCAAGGTGAACAACGGCACCGTCGCCACCGCCAACGCGGCAACCCCGGACGCCACGCCCGTATGTTCTGCCACACTGACCGCACCGTTGCCGAAGGTCAGCAGCAAAATGCCGATCTTCGCGGCAGCCTTCCACTGCACCCACGTCGGCGCCGGCGCCCCGCGCCAGCGCAGGAAGGCATACATCAGCGCGCCCGCCGTCATAAAGCGAATCCCCGCCAGCAACAGCGGCGGCCAGTACTCCACACCAATGCGAATCACCAGGTAGGTAGACCCCCAGATCACGTACAACGCAAAAAAGGCGGCGATCAACGGTAAGGGAAAGCGACGTGGGCCAGGCATTGGGCAGCTCTGTGGCAGGACAAGGGAGCGTTATTTTAGAAATCCCCGGCCGTAAACATAAGTTACAAAACCTGTTTAAAGCGCCAGTACACTTTTCAAAACATGGTTATCAAGGCTATAAACCGTGCTTTCGAAAGCTATGCATTCCCGGAGCCTTATCATGGACAAATACGACCGTATGCTTCTCAGCGCCCTGCTGGAAGACGGCCGCGCGTCCTACGCGCAACTGGCGCGCACCGTGAACCTGTCCGCGCCCGCCGTGGCTGAGCGAGTGGCGAAACTCGAAGCCAGTGGTGTGATTACCGGGTATCAGGCCAAGGTCGACCTGTCGAAGGTGGGGTTGCCGATCCAGTGCGTGATTGAGTTGCGGTTGACCAATCATGGGAGCCAGAAGGTTTACGACGCGCTGTCGGAAATTCCCGAGTTGACTGAATGCCATCGGGTGACGGGCGATCCATGCGTGATCATGCAGGCGGCGGTGGGCTCGATGCCGGAGCTGGAGAACCTGATCAATCGGGTGGCGAAATTCGGGTTCAGCAAGACCTCGATCATCTTGTCGAGCGCGATAGAGCGGCGGGTGCCGTTGGGGCAGTTGGAGGGGAATGGGAAGAGTGGCAACTGAACACGCCGCTCTGCAGCTCGTTCCCACGCTCTGCGTGGGAACGCATCCGGTGACGCTCTGCGTCACGACTTCAAGAGCGGACGCAGAGCGTCCAGGGCGGCATTCCCACGCGGAGCGTGGGAACGATCGCCATCCAGCCTCACAACGCGGTCAACTGTGGGAGCTGGCTTGCCTGCGATGACGTCAGTAGCTTCACTGATGCAGAACAATCAAGTCGACGATTTGCTCGATGGTAGTAATACCCCTCCAGTCTTCCTGGGCCGCGCGCAGATCGAACTGCCACTTGATCTGCATGACGAAGCAAGTCAGGTCGTCATCAATGATCTCAAAGTCATGAATAAAATCCGTTTGCTCTGTCACTTGGCTTCGGTCGATGAAGCCGACGATATCAACAAAAAGTTGAATGACTTTTTCGCTGATCTCAAATCGCGCGAGGTTACTTTCCATTTCCTTCCTCATACGCCTACTTTTTTGGGGCCAGCAAGACTGATCCCTTTCATTTGCAGGACCTTTCCTAGCGCGCTTTCAAGCCTTGCCCACGCTGGTTCATATCGCTAGTCTCGCCCGGTCATCGACCATTCGGTGACCGGATGTGCAAGTCCGATTTGCGGGAGGTAATAGCTTCAGTTTCAGGAGTTTCCCCCTTGATCAAAACAACCAGTTCCCACGAAGAAATCCTCGGCGACAACACCCTCACCCGCCGCGCCATCGATTACTACCTCAAAGCCTCCGCACCGGACGGCGCACCCTTCGTGCTCAACGACAACATGAGTTTCGAAGACGCCCTGGCACGGGCGGCCGATTTGCTGCATTGCGCCGTGGCAACCGCGCAGATACCCGGCGAACACATGAACGGGCAGCAGCGGGCGGTGATGCATTTGGTGGAGATGGCGAAGGTGGTGGTGGATCGGTCGCTGGACTGCTTACAGCCTCGATAACCACCGCAACTCGTTCCCACGCTCTGCGTGGGAATGCATCCGGTGACGCTCTGCGTCACGACTTCAAGAGCGGACGCGGAGCGTCCAGTGCGGCATTCCCACGCGAAGCGTGGGAACGATCATTGCCAGGTCAGAACCCGCGATGCTTCTTCAGATGATCATTGATCTTCGCCGCCGGAACCTTCTGCAAGCTGCACAGCAATTCGTGTGACAACTCCCGCAACCCGTGGGTGCGACGCAGTTCCTCGGCCAGGTGAGCGGTAAGGTTCGCCGCCATCTCCGCGTCCGCCATCGCCCGGTGAGCCTTGCCGGTGTGGGGCAGTTGGGCAAATGAGGTCAGGGTACCCAGCTTGTGATTCGGCGCCGCCGGCATCAAGCGTCGCGCCAGCAATAGCGAACAGGCAAACTTCTGCAAACGCGTACGCCGGATCAACCCCAGCTCGAAATCCCAGAACTTCTGGTCAAACGCAGCGTTGTGGGCCAGCAGCGGCGTGGTGCCGACAAACTCGTTCACCTCGTTCATCACCCGCTCCGCCGACGGTGCGGTGCGCAGCATGGCGTTGCTGATGCCGGTCAGTTGCTCGATAAACCCCGGCACACGCACACCAGCGTTCATCAGGCTCTGGTAGCGGTCCACGATCTGGCCCTGCTCCAGGATGACCACCGCGATTTCCGTGGCCCGGCAGCTGCTGCTCGGCTGGATGCCGGTGGTTTCAAAGTCGATGACCGCTATACGTTCCAAACCTGTTCCAACTCCGTCAAAAATCTATTTAAGCAGCAACGCGCCTTCGATCGGCACGTAGCGGCTGGCGGCGCGTATCAATGAGTTGGCCGTCAGCCCCGGCACGCCGTAGGCCACGGCTTCGACGCCGTGCTTGCTGATGATGCGGTCCAGCAGCATGTCGAAATCACCGTCGCCGGAGGCCAGCACCACTTCGTCGACATGGGCGGCGGCGTCCATGATGTCGATGGTGATGCCCACGTCCCAGTCGCCCTTGGCCGAGCCGTCGCTGCGCTGGATGTAGGGCTTGAGCTTCACGGTAAAACCCAGGTTGCGCAGGATCTGCTGGAACTGCTGCTGTTTGCTGTCGCCACGGTCGATGGCATAGGCATACGCCTCGACAATCTGCCCGCGCTGGCTGATATCAGCCCACAGGGCGGCGTAGTTGAAGTGACAGCCGTACGCCTGGCGCACGGTGTAGTAGAGGTTTTGTACATCGGCGAACACGGCTATCTTTTTCACCGCAAATCCTCATGACACGCGCATGGACCCCGGACTCAAAGGCCCGGAAAGGTTGCCAGTATGCCAGCCACACGGGAGTTTCCGAGAAAAATCAGCCCGGGGCGACGAAGCGCCCCGGTTGAGTGTGGGTCAGACGAAGGAATCGTCGTCGCCAAAGGAGGAGGAGTCGTCGGAATAGTCGTTGTCGGCGAAGCTGTCGGAGGCGTTGTCGCTGCCCCAGCTGTCGTTGCCGGCATATTTCTGGTCGTCGTTGCCCCAGTTGCCGTTGTCGCTGGCCGGAGCCGGCTCTTCGCGGATGATCTCTTCAACCACTTGCGGTTGTTGCGAGTTGTGGCTGAACAGGCTGCTGATGCCTTCTGCCAGCATCACACCACCGGCCACGCCAGCTGCGGTTTTCAGGGCGCCGCCGAGGAAACCGCTGCCAATCGGCGCTGCGGGTGCCTGTTGTGGCTGCTGATAGTTCTGCTGGGGAGCACCGTAGTTCTGCTGCGGCGCAGGTTGCCCGCCAAACGACGGACGCGCCGGTTCACGCCAGCCACCGCCCGACGACGCAGGTGCGCTCTGGGTCGGCTGCGGGTCACGGGAACCGCCGCCGAAAATGCTCGACAGGAAACCGCCACTGCTCGGTGCAGGCTGCGCCGCCTGGGACCTGGCCTGTTGCAGTTGGTCCTGCAACTCCTGGATCTGCTGGGCCTGCTGCTTGTTCTGCGCATCGAGGCTCTTGATCGCGTGCTCTTGCACCAGAATCGACTGGGTCATGTAGTACGCAGCGGCCGGTTGGCGAGTGACGTGTTCCTTGATCCGCGCTTCAGCCTGGGCGTCGCGGGGGGCTGAGTCCGTTTCGGCTTGCTGCAACCGTGAAAACAGTCCGTCGATCAGGGTTTGTTCTTCGCTGTTCATGGCGACCTCGTTAGATTGCCGGTAGAAATCTTCGCCTTGCGCACGATGTGCAAGGTACAACCCAGTTATGGGGCTGTTGCTGATTGTTTCAATGGTCTTTACGCAAGGTTTACGTTTGCTTGCATCTGCTCTTGATCGGTTAAAGTAACGCCCTTGCTTTTCGGCCTGTGAAGACCCTGATGAATCCGTTAGACGTATTGCGCGACTCCTTCTTCTTTTTCAAGCGCAACCTGGGCGCCATCGTGCAGTTGTGCCTGCCACTGGTGATCCTCGAAGCCCTGCTGCAACAGGTGCTCGACCACACGCTCGGCCCAGACGCGTTTCCCGGTTACAGCGTGGTGATCGGGCTGCTGGTGTACCCGCTGTACACCGGCGCACTGATCCTGTTCCTCGACGCCCGCACCCGGGGTGAATCGCCGCGCACCCTGGATGTGCTGGCCATGGCCCTGACCCTGTGGCCGCGCTTTGCCTTGCTGACGGCAATCAGCACGCTGCTGATCCTGCTGGGCCTGTCGCTGTATTTCCTGCCCGGCCTGTGGCTGATGGTGGTGCTGGCTTTCGCCGAATATCTGCTGGTGCTGCGGGGCATGTCGGCGCTGTCGGCCATGAAGGAAAGCCTGCGCCTGACCCGTGGGCATTTCTGGCGGATCCTGGTGTGCCTGCTGTGCGTGATGACCCCGCTGTGGTTGCTCAAGGGCGCCAGCGTGGCGGTCTATCCGGACCCGAACCCGCTGCTGGGCCTGCTGATCGACAGCGCACAAAGCTTCCTGCAACTGTTCACCAGCGTGGTGTTGTTCCGCCTGTTCATGTTGATTGGTGGCGACGCCGACGCGCGGTGATATGCTCCGGGCCTGTCCTGCAACGCCATAAGCCGAGCCGATGACCCGACTACTGCGCATTACCTTGCTGGGCCTGCTGATCCTCGCGGCCCTGCTGACCGGCTTGATCTACAGCCTGACCTGGCGCCCTGCCGACAAGGAAACCCTGCCCATCCGCTGCGTCGCGCCCCGTGCGCCGACCCTGCTGCCTGGGCAGGCGCTAAAGGTCATGACCTGGAACGTGCAGTACCTGGCGGGCAAGAACTACGTGTTCTGGTACGACACCCCGGACGGCAGCGGCCCGGACGACCGCCCGACCGTTGAAGACATGGCTTCAAGCCTCGACGAAGTGGCGCGGGTGATCCGCGACGAGCAGCCCGACATCCTGCTGTTGCAGGAAGTCGACGAAGGCGCCAAGCCTTCCAGCTACCAGGACCAACTGGCCTTGCTCCAGGAGCGACTGGCCGACCTCTACCCGTGCAGCGCCCAGGCCTTCGACTGGAAAGCCGACTTCGTGCCCGACCTGCATATCTTCGGCAGCGTCGGTCGCAAGCTGGTGACCATGAGCCGCTACCAGATCGAACACGCCGAGCGCCTGCAATTGCCGGTAGCACGCGCCAACCTGATCAGCCGTCAGTTCCAGCCCAAGCCCGCGTTATTGCTGACCTACCTGCCGTTGAGCGATGGCGGCCAGTTGGCCGTGCTCAATACTCGCCTGGACGGCGCGGCCCCCGGGCACAACGCCGTGCTGGAACAGGTGCAGGCGACCGTCAAGCTGGTGGATAAATTCGAGAGCCGCGGCACGCCATGGCTGATGGGCGGGGATTTCAACCTGATGCCGCTGGGACAGTTCCTGCGCCTGGACCCCGGCAAGCGCGGGCAATACTCGCCGGACAGTGAGCTGCACCTGCTGTGGGAAAAGTACCCGATGATCCCGAGCAACAGCCAATCCAGCGGGATTGACCGGGACCAGTGGCTGACGTATTTCCCGAATGACCCAACCGTAGAGGGGCCGGATCGTACGCTGGATTACCTGTTCCACAGCTCGCGCATCAAGAAGGTTGAGAGCAAGGTGCGCCAGAGCGATACGGTGCGTATCTCCAATCATTTGCCGGTGATTGCGCGGTTCCTGTTGCCCGCCGCGCAGTAACTAACACTGCAAAATGGTGTGGGAGCTGGCTTGTGTGGGAGCCGGGCTTGCCCGCGATGCAGGCACCTCGGTCTATCCGACAGACCGAGGTGATGCCATCGCAGGCAAGCCAGCTCCCACATTAGATCTGCGATGTACTTACTTTTTCGGCTTGATCCGGGCAGTCGGTTCAGCAATCAACGGATCATCCGGCCAGTAATGCTTCGGATACCGCCCCTTCAAATCCTTCTTCACCTCGGCGTAAGTACTGCGCCAGAAGTTCGCCAGGTCCTGCGTCACCTGCACGGGCCGTCTGGCCGGCGACAACAGGTGCAGCTTGACCACCTGCCGCCCGCCGGCGATCCGCGGCGTATCCGCCAGCCCGAACAATTCCTGCAAGCGCACCGCCAGAATCGGCGGCTGCTCGCTGTAGTCCAGCCGCACCGACGAGCCCGACGGCACCTTCAGATGGTGCGGCGCCAGCTCGTCCAACCGCGCCGGCAACGGCCACGGCAGCAGGTTATGCAGGAAGCTGGAAATATCCAGACTGGCGAAATGGCTCAGGCGCGACACCTTGCCCAGGTACGGCATCAACCAGTGCTCCAGGCTGGCAAGCAAAGCGCTGTCGCTGACATCCGGCCATTCACTGGCCTTGCCGCTATCCAGACCACGCAGCAGCATCACCCGCGCCTGCCATTGGCGCAGCTCCGGGGTCCAGGGCAGCAATTCCAGGCCTTTGCGCCGCACCAGGTTGACCAGCGCCTGGCTGCGGGCGGACTCGTCGAGGCCGGTCAGCGGTTCGCGGCTGAGCACCAGTTCGCCGACCTTGCGCTGGCGTTCGGCCCGCAGCACGCCCTCGCGCTCATCCCAGTCAAGCTGGTCGACATTACGCACCTGCTCGGCCAACACCGAGTCGAACAGCGCCGGATCAAAATCCGCCGCGAGGTAAATCCGTTCTTCACGCTGGCCCTGGCGGCTGCCCAGATCGGCGATCACCAGCCAGGGTTGCTTCATCAGGCTGTCGGCTTCGGCGAACAACGCGGCACGGCCGTTGGCGAGGCGGTATTCGGCACCGCCCGCCCGCCGTTGCTGGGCGACGCGGTCCGGGTAGGCCAGCGCCAGCAACGCGCCGAGCCAGCGCGGATGATCGGGATCAGCCACCGGCTGCTCTGCCTTGCCTCTTAAATAGCCACGGTATTGCCGCGCCAGTTGGCGGGCACGCTGCACACCGCCCTGGGTGCCACGGGCCTTTTCTTCACCGGATAACAGGGCCAGGCGGCTGTGCAAATCCGCACCGGCACCACGCAGGATATCGCGCTCACCCAACAGTGCCGCCACGTCACAGGCCATGCTCGCCAGGCCCAGATCCTGACCACGCAGCAGCAAATGAGCGATTCGCGGGTGCGCCGGCAACCCGGCCATTTTCTGGCCGTGGGCGGTCAGCTTGGTATCGCTCAACGCTCCGAGGCGCTCGAGCAAATCCTGGGCCTGTGCATAAGCCGCGGTGGGCGGAACGTCGAGCCATACCAACTGAGTAGGCGCCACGCCCCAGCGGCCCAATTGCAGGGCCAAACCGGAAAGATCCGCCGAGAGAATTTCCGCACTGGAATACGCCGCCAGCCCTTCATGCTGGTCCTCGGACCACAACCGATAACACACCCCCGGCTCCAGTCGCCCTGCCCGGCCGGCACGCTGGGTGGCGCTGGCGCGAGAGATGCGCTGGGTGTCGAGACGGGTCATGCCGCTGCCCGGGTCGAAACGCGGGACCCGCGCCAACCCGGCGTCGATCACCACGCGCACGCCGTTGATGGTTAGGCTGGTCTCGGCAATGTTGGTGGCCAGCACCACTTTGCGCTGGCCGGCGGGCGCCGGGTCGATGGCGGCGCGCTGGGCGGCCAGGTCCAGTTCGCCGTGCAGCGGACATAGCAGCACATCGGGGTTATCGCCCAGCGCATCAGCCAATTGCTGACTAACCCGACGAATCTCGGCCTGCCCCGGCAGGAACACCAGCACGCTGCCGGTTTCATCATGCAGGGCTTCAAGGATGGTCTGCACCAACCGCGGTTCGATAAATTCACCGGGCTGGAATGGCCGGCCCCAGCGCATCTGCACCGGGTACATGCGCCCTTCGCTGCGCAGGATCGGCGCGTCGTCCAGCAACCCGGCCAGGCGTTCGCCTTCCAGGGTGGCGGACATCAGCAGGATCTTCAGTGGCTGCTCGTCGCGAAACAGGTCTCGACCATTAAGACTAAGGGCCAGCGCCAGATCGGCGTCCAGGCTGCGTTCGACCATTTCCCCATAATGTATTTTCTTGTCAACCTGACAAACCCTTCTATTATTGGTACAAGAAATAAATTTTGGTTAATAATCTTAATGACAGTCATCAAATACTCAATTTCACTATCCAACTACCCTCTCCAGTGGGTATCGGCGGAAGCTGAGGAGATGATCGGAGCGCAGATGGTCGATGCAGACGCTTCGGACAGCCAAGCTCTACGCCTGATCGAGTGCGTCGCCCACGTGTCGGAGACACCACTGGGTGCGACCTGTCTGACTGATGGCTCGATTGAAAAGGTGGTTGGATTGCTCGTGGCGGCCCTCAAAGACGGCAGCCTCGTAGAGTTAGGCGCGCAGATGCGCCGCAGGTACATCAGAAAATTCACATCGCTACTCGTGCCGGATCCGAGCAATGACAGCGCATTCGACTCGGAGCACCTCTCAGACGAGGCTGCAGAAAATTGGGGGCGGATGCTTGCGGCCTGTGCGAAAGACACCCTGCTGTACTGGGGCGGCTGGCCGTTGTTCAGCAGGAAGCGTCACACCAAGTACTTGAATATCCAGCAGGTCTGGATTTCCCATGGCAGCGCCTTCGCACAGCAAGTCTACGGAGCCCTGCACAGCTACTACCTAAAACAGGCAAGGCCCGCCATCGCGGTTCACAACCGAGTCCTCAATCACATCGCCCTGAACCAAGACAAATGGCCGGTAGAAGCGTTTCAAGACCCCGACCGGGTGAGCGAGCTTTTCACGGACGTGATGAACGACTCGTTCCTGGACATGTATGACCGTAATCGTGATACCGACGCGTACGCCCGCATCTGGAACACCAGCATGTTGTGCTTTGAACAGTCGCTAATCGCCCGATCCATCTGGGCGGCCCCCTACGATGGCTTACCCAGAGCCCCGGTGAACGGAAGCGACACTCGCCATTGGCACCGCGTAGGCAAAGACGGCAGCGAGTTCATTGGCAAAACGATCACTCGTGTTCCCGTCGAGGTCACCGATGAGCAAGCCATGAAAATCTTGTTCGAGGACGTACAGTCTGACCTGAAAACCGTGCTGGACTGGGCGCAAGACAGGGCCCAGAACCTAAGAGAGCGTGCTGTGCTTCGTAGGTATATCGGGACAAGGTCAGACACCAATACGGTGCTAGCCGATCACAGCCCTGGATACATCTCAGAGTGCCGGACATTTGAAACCGACGGTTTCAGTAGCAACACTAATTACATCAATGCCACATATGGCAAGTATCTGAAGGCAGAGCTGTCCTGCAACTTTGGCCTTCCCATCAGCCATAGCCTCTTCCCCTTTCAGTTACTACTTGTTAATCAGCAACCTGCAATAACACCGACATTTCTTTATGACCTGCGATTGTTCAAACCGAACGGAGACCCATATGGTTTCAGGCGTATTGACGGCGTATATTATTTAACTGGCCGAAAAGATCGTCTAGGCCCTAAGAAAGCAGAGCAAACCCTAGAACTAACTACTGCGGCTGCCAAACTTGTCATGCAGGTGATCCGGATCACTCAGCCGCTACGTGACCGGCTAAAAAAAGATGGCAATGACGCTTGGCGATATTTGTTCCTTACCTGCGGCACGGCCATGGAGTACCCGAAAAAATCATCCCCCACCCAGCTCAACAAGGTGACCCTCGCAACATCTACAGGGCAAAAATTCCTCTCGCAATTCTCATATTTCACTGCCAAACGGGGCGAGGAGCTTTTCAATTTCTTGTGCAGGGTTAGCTTGGCCAGTGTACGGGCCACAGTTGGCTTAAATGTCTACATCGAAACGGGCAGTATTTCAAAAATGGCGAAAGCCCTTGGCCACACATCTCGTACGGTGACACTGGGCCATTATCTTCCAAAGGCGATTCTTGACTTCTTTGAAGTCCGGTGGGTGCGCATATTCCAACGAAACATGGTATGCCTGGCAATGGAGGATAGCCCGTACCTCTTCCAGGCCAGCCATTTTAAAAATATGGAAGAGCTCGACACATTCCTGAAGAATCACGCGCTGAGCGAAATCCCTTATCACATGAAAGATCCCGAAAGGAATGAATCGGCGACGACAATCCCCGATACCGTTTACGTTCATGTCAGCGTCGGCGTTCTCACTATCCTGTTGTCCCTAGAAAAGGCTGTCGAACGAGCAAGGAAAGATACCGTGACAGCGTTACATGCCATCAGTGGTTACGCTGCGTACTGGACTCGGTTTTGCAAAGCGCTTGTGAATGACATCAACAAAAGTCATGACCGAGTGTTGAAGGGTTACTTGGAGACTGCACGCACGCATGCAAACGCTGACTTGGCTGAAGATTTTATTTATGAAGCCGCATAGGAAAATCCCGGAGAAGCTCTCATTCCTGAAGACGCTGAAGAAGCCTTCTTCTGAAGGCTATCGAAAAGCCCCATGGCTGCTGAATGACTTCAGTCAAAACATTTGGCATGTGAATTTTGAATACAAGGAAGCTAAACACCTTAACTGGTGCGTGGAGTTATATGATGGATCAGTGCTAACTGAGCCGAAAAATGAGCGACTTCTGACTAGCTTCAAGCACTTCGTGATTATCGCCACGAGTAATCATGGCTATTATGACGCACACACCAATGGCCTTAAAACCCAAGTGCGCAGCTACAGCATTGCCTTGAAGATAATCGATCATCTTCTGCTCAACGCCGAGGCCTATGGCCTGTTAGTGACAGGACTGGCTGGGCTCAGTGACCAGAACCTCATGGGAATGCTGAATCAGTTTGCTCAGAGTAGCTCGTCTGTAGAGTCGGTATATGAATGGCCTGAACGTCTCGCCTCATTTTTGCTAAAACTTCGCTCGGATACCTCCGATAGTGCGATCAACCAACTGCTCGCATCCTACCCTCACCTTTCGGTGGTCACCGAGCAGCAAATTGAACTGAGCCCCCTTCCAATTCCGATGGATGAAGTACCTGCAATCCGGGCCAGTTTAATTCTCAATGGTTATGCATCTAGGTGGCCACCAGAGGCGAAAGCCTCGATCGTCAACATACCAAAAATCAGCCATCACATTTTATCATCAACTGTGAAAGCAAAGGATGTTCGAAAACCTATTTATCCGATTTTAGATATAGATAACGATGACTTCTACCGTACAGAATACGAGGCAATGCCGGTATCCACGACCGAAGGCAGCAAAATGACCGACAGTATTTTCTTGTCGTATCGGAAAGCGCTGTACTCCATGGGTACACTTCACAAGCTCGGAGCCGATGTACCGTCACCAAAAAGCTTACAAGCAATCCAGAAGTTCGTTGCTCACGATAGCAAGGCTGGAGGGTCTTTTCGAACAGCCCCTTCAGAGGTGGTGCTAAGCAGCGTTAAAAACGCCATCGAATTCCATTATAAATATGGCAGTGACATTGTCTTGTTGATGAGCAGACTGCTTAAAAAATGCCAATCGGAAAACGTGACTCTCAACAAGATCACCGACAAAGATGTCATGAGCCTCTGCCCCGAGTCACTCATGGCGCTGGGGGTAAAAAAGCTGGGTATCACAGCGCTAAACGTAGGCTCACCCTATGGCCCCGCCTCCGCCGACCGTAAGGGGAGTCGAACAAACTACTACAAAAAGCTCAGGGCGAATGTTGGTTTCCTGGAGCTATTCGGCGTCTATGTGGGCTGCGTACAAATCGTCACCGGGGCAATGACCGCTCGGCGGCTTGGGGAGTTGACCGATCTCCCAGCCAAAGGGAGCTTGGACAAAAGTCGGCAGTGGTTGAAGTTTTGGCTGCGCAAAAGCAGTCGAGGAATGATGGGGCGGCGCAAAAGCATCATGCGCCCCATTGAGCCCGTGGCTGCGGAGATGATTGGCAGTCTCGAAGCATATCATCAGACGCTTCTTGAGACTGGCTTCACCGATGAAGACCTGCCGCTGTTTGCGTCTCCCACGTTGAATGCAAAGGGCACGATCAGCTCCGGAGTGTCCGTCTACCTGAGAAACCTTGATCTGTTCTGCGACTACTTTGAGACGGCCCTTTGTGACGGCAAACGCTACTACCTGCGTCAACACCAACTCCGTCGGTTCTTCGCCATGTTGTTCTTTCACTGCGCCCAAGATGGCGATGAGTCGACAATCCGGTGGATGCTGGGGCACGTTGACCTTGAACACCTGTGGCACTATATCAACGAAAATATTGATGGCACGATTTTGGCCGGCGCCAAGGCTCACCACCTCGCACAACAGATCTATACAAAAGGCGAAGAGGGTTACACAGACCTCATGGATCTGATCAATGAAACCTACGGCACGCAGACCTATGTCAAAGGTGACGCGGCGAAGCTGGAAGAGCGCATCGAGCAGTTGGTGAACAACGGCTTAGTCGATGCTGAACCTGAGTTCATTTTGCAACCAGGTGGCACCAAATTGAGAATTGTGACGACAGTCCGGAGAAATATTCATGAACAGGACTGAGAAGTACAGGGCCGACGGCCAGGCCGCAATCAATTCACTCAGGGAGTTCTTGTATTACGTTATTTCCAATCCGGGCGAATTCAACGCCCGTGCAGACCTTGTTAAGGCCCTTGGGAGCCAAGGGGGCATGGTGTCGCTCAACGACCAGATCGACACTGAAAAGGGATCGATCAAGCTCGTTCCAATGTCACTCAACACCGCTAAAAAACATGCATCTACTTGTCTACCTCAGGGCTTTGAAACGCTTGAAAAGCTTCGAGCTGAAGCCCTTTCAACACTGTCAGCCTGGGCTGCCGCTCCTGCAAAGAAATTGACCAAAGAGGGTTTGAAGAGACAAAAGACAAACCTTGAATCTGAAGTTGAATCGCTAATAAATTCAAACTTTGTCCTTTTGCAGTGCGTCTCAATAGCCATGGGTGCTCTCGAATCTGTTCGAACAGAACGAGATGGGCAACAACGAGAAAAAATAATTTTTGATACGAGTGCAACATTGAAAGCAGCACTCAGCATAAACAAGCCACCTTTTAACTCCCCCGTATCCGACACTAACGTGACCCCAATCGGGAAAGGGAGGGCAAAGAAATGAGCGCAGACTCGATTAAGACTCGAAGGGTTGTCAAAAAAGTTACGCTCTTCAGCCACTACTCCCTGAACCGTCTTGCCGTCAAGGAAGCTGATAATCTCACATTTCTCTACTGGCCCAACGGCAAGCCCTGCCACCTCGCTAATCTCTACATGGTCTCGCTACGAAATCGCGTCAGCATGGGCCGCAGAAGTGGACTGGCGCGTCGAGGTAAAGGAGGCGGTACGATAGGTGGATATGCACACAAAATAAATAGATTACTGAAATTTGCTTTTGATCTAGGAATCGATCTGACTGATTTAAATGACGGGCTGTTTAGCGACTTTATAGAAGATCTTAGATCAGAAAAAAGCAAAAGATATACCTCTGAACTCGCCAGAAACGAAAATACTCTTCACGACATAGGCAGCGCGTGCCTTTATTTTCTTGAATTTATAGGCTCACTATTTGAAAATGACAGATTCGTCGCAAAAAATGGGATTATCAAAGCCTACCAAGAAAAGGTCAAAAATCCCGCAGGATACGACACATTTGTCTGGAGACATCATTCTTTCAGTTCTGGCGAGGCATGTGAGAAACGTAAACCTATAGATCAGCGCACAGTAAAAGATTTACGTGAAACAGCAAACAAACTTCCAACATCCGATCATATTGCCGCGCGAACGCAACTTATACTATCGATGCTTGAGAACCTCGGGTGCCGTAGAGCTGAATTAGCGGAAGTATTAGTAGAAAGCGTTCTAGAAGCCATGGCAATGAAATTTCCCAGCCTGAAAATGATCACACTCAAGCGAGGCAAGCCGCATATTAGAACAGTGCCCGTCACTCGCATGCTGTTGAATGAAGTATACAACTATATTGAGCTGTATAGGATAGATGTCATTGACAGGTGTCTAAAGGGAAAAGATCACGGCTTTCTTCTTGTTGCCGAGACCACTGGACAGCCCTACAGCCCGGATAGCATCACCAATGAAATCCGTTTACTTAGGAAAAAGGCCAATATAAGCGAGCCGGCCACTGCTCACCTGTTCAGACACGCTTTCATTACAAATCTATTTGTGCTAATGATCGAGAGGCACCGTTTCAAAGATGAGGGTAGCTTCAAGAACCAATTCATAAGCGACACTTTCTTCAAACATCAAATCCTTCAATTGACGGGGCAAAAGACTCTCGCGTCATTAGACACGTACATCAATATAGCCTTCGCACGTATCAACAACTACACAGCATCCGTATCTGCTGCTGATCTGCTGAGAATCCATAGACAATTCGATGATTATTTTGATCGTCTGCTTTCAGACTACACCGATGGCCGAATGTCCAAAGAAAAGTTCTACAGCGCATTGGCCAAGCTCAGATCCGCACGCGACTCCGACTACGAGGGTGCAGAAGAACTGGAGACTAGGTTCAGAGATGGCACCTCCGGCACGCTATTCCCAGAGTAGTAGCGTGACCCACCATCCCCGTCGAACTCATGCCGTCACCCAGCCTAAAACATTAGAGGGCCTTTCTAAGGTCAAAAGCTGCCTGAACAGAATCCTCTGCGGCGACCTGTATGGCATGGTAAAAGTCTCGGAACGCGGTCATATCGGCATGGTTTTCAGCAAGTCAAAAACGCCCGCTTATCCTAGCGTTCGGCCACTTTGTCCCGAATGGCTACATAAGCCTCGACCACCCGGTCGAATCGCCCTTGCATGATGGCTGCCTGCTGCTGCGCGCCGTGGATCAGGAGCGCTCTAGCATGGGCAGCGTCCGCCTCGGTGTTATGTCTATCAGCGTGATGGCCTAGCTGGGCCGAAAAATGATGAAACTCGTGAGTTACTGTGTGGCTGCCTGACACCAACTGTATGACCGCTTCATCAAACGGATCAATCGCCTGCGATGGCACCTCTGCGATGGACTTCCTCAGGAACACCCTCTCGGAGTACAGCAAGTCACGTCGCTCCATGACAAACTCGACCATGTCCTTAAACGGCACGCCCTTTTTCAAGTCACGCTCAACGACATTGTAGAAGTCTTGGTAATCGTTATAGACGAGCTTCGCCGCATTGAAGGTGGGAAGGATGTAATGCTCATATGAGACGGCCCTGTGCCGTTTCCTCTCGTTGAGCAGAGCGATAAATGCGTCAATCAGCGTTTTAAATAGATCAAGTGCCATATTGCCTTCCATGGTTTTAGTCTTGGAGGAGCGATCACAAGACTGGTCGTCGAATTACGTGATGAGGAAAACAACATACCAACAAAATCGCATACCGAGAAAGTTTACGTCCCGCGAGGCTTCGCCCGCCCCGTCGCCTCTGCCACCAGGGGATTTTCAGGCCAATAGTGTTTGGGGTACCTGCCCTTCAAGTCTTTCTTCACTCCGGCATAGGTCGTGCTCCAGAAGCTCGCCAGATCCTGAGTAACCTGTACCGGGCGCCTGGCGGGCGATAGCATGTGCAGCTTGAGCACCTCCCTTCCGTTCGCGTTTCGAAGCGTCTCCGACAACCCAAAGATCTCCTGCAGCCGTACAGCGAGGACATTCGGATATGAGCACATCTATAAAAATATCATTCGACCTGTCCAAGAGGAGGGTAAGTCAGGGGTTAAGGCCACGGTGAAGTGGGCCATCCTCAGCATCCTGATTTCCACAGCTATCTCGCTGGTGATCAGCAACTGGTCATTCTTGAAGGATGGAGTTAAGGCTTTGTTTGCTACCTGACCCGACCTCCTCCTCCTCCTCCTCCT
>NZ_JACAPX010000032.1:106033-194501 GCF_013385435.1 Pseudomonas sp. F9001 | reverse complement strand
CCTCCTCCTCCTCCTCCGGGCAGTCAGGACTTGGTGGCAATACGGCCTCATAGCTCGGCAAGGCTCAACCACTCAGGCGGACGATCAGTGCTGGGTTTGAACCAGCCTACCCAGTGCGTTCAACTGGTAGTCGATGACGGTTTGACACAGGTGATCAGTCTCAAGACGGAGCCTTCGATCTCCTCGGCTGGTCGCCGTTCAGACGCTCGGAGAACTACAGATTCAGGGGCTTCTGGACGAGACATTGCCTGCCGAGGCTCGGAAGTTACCTCCGCCAAGGCAAGTGGCTGCGGTGGAGAAGCTCAGGGCGATTCGGTAACTGAAGGAGGCTGGTCTCTCTCAGATGGAGGTCAGCAAGAGGCTAGGGGTTCCTACGAGCACAGTGGGTAGGCTCTGGCACCTAGACGATTGATCAAATCGGCAATCTGGCACCCGTTGGTGCCAAATTGCGGAAAAAGCCTAGACTCGGACTTTAATAAGTTGATTAAGACAATATAGACTACTAACTCATCTTTCAAACCAGAAGCTTGTCCAGCATAGATTTAAAATCCTCTTGATACTTATTTTCGGTGTCAAATTCAAACTCTTTACCATGCAAACCTTCTAACATGCCAAGCAAAATGTTCAGCCTGAGCAACAACTTAGAAAGTTCTTGAATACGCCTCGCCTTCTCACTATCGCACCAAGTCCAACGTAGCGGTGTAACCTGCAACTGACTATATTCATCGTATTTAGTGCGACCTTCAGCAATAAGCTCATCCTTAAGATCTTCTGAAGTAAGACTTGACCCCAGCAAGTAACTTATGGCATTGGGATTTATACCAATATCTTCGATACATGCATGATATAGAGGGCTATGATGATAAAAACCAGATCGAGACTCATTGTAGCAAGCATCATTTTTCAGCTCTGCGAGAACTACATCTCTGATGGCTCGACAGTGTCCGGTCATGACAACATCATCAATCAATGTTTCGAAGCTAAATTTTGCAGATATATAAATCCTACAGAGCAATATTTCCAAAGCAGCCTCTACATCAGAGACAAATCCTGCAAAAGCCACACTCCTCTTATGAGAAGCTTCATGGGGAGTATTATGATGACTTGAACGACAATCTATCGCCAGACCGGGCAATCGGGAATGAATCAAGTTAAGTAAATCTTCTGACTTCGACACCAGGTTAGCACCAAGGGCTCCAGCAAAGCCACCATCATTAGATCCCTTTATCTGCCTCCATATATTATATATTGATGACCTCCCGAGCTTGAGATCCTTCTCCTCATGCCATTTATAGGTATCATCAATTTTTTTGTGCAACACCTCCACTAGCGGAGAAAAATCCAGAACAACCAAAGGCATTCCCTGCTCAGCCTTCGTCATCCGCTGCATATACTCACTGACGCCCATGGTATCAAGTTCAGCCACGTATTGGTGACTTTTGCTGTCAACCAGCATTGTTCTAACGTATTTCTTTTCTTCAGCCACGCTATGCCCTCCATGCCATTTATCCCGCAACGCTTCTATCACCAAATACCAAAGAGAATCAATAACTTTCACCTAACCCATTTACACCCTAAGCTATCCGACCATCAGCAAGACTAGAAACTTAACATTACAAACTTGATTTAAGTTATATCATATAGCTTGACTCTTGAAACTGTGAGTGCAATGGCTAGCAACTTCAAATAGCCAAGAAATTGAGGGATTGTGGTAAACGCTGCCAAATTAACTACCTCGGTGTACAAAATGCTTCAGCCGCTCACGCGACTCCAGCACCTGGTCGCGAATCTCATCTGGATCGATGGACATGCCTTCCTCCGGAGTTACCCCGAGCGTCTTGAGGCTGTTCACTGCCTTGACGAATTCACGTTCACGTTCTTTTTCCTACTCAGTGCGGTTGTCGGGGAATAACCAGGTGACAAGGCGATTGAGGATGATCATTTTCTGCTCCGATGAGTTGTGGAATACATACATAGGTGCCAGCCCCTGGTGGATCTGGTAAGGCACCTGCTGCCCGGAATGACGGCACTTAAGCGTAGGCTCACTCATCAACGCGCCCCTCGCTCAAGGCACAGAATCCGGCTAGTCCGAATGACATCATTGGAAATCCCTGTCCGCACTGATGGCTATATGATGCCACTAATGGCTGCTGCGCTCAACGCTCGGCTTATGGCGCCAAAATTCCATTCTCCGCCAGTCTAGACGCTATATTTGGTGGCAAATTGGCCTGCCACATATCGCCTTTTCGGCTGGGCTAATCCAGTTGGAAAACACGCTGTCGGGTAAGTGTCGTGTTGCCGCGATCCGCGCTTATTAATACTCGGCTCATCACATCAGCCAAGAAACAAGAGACACGGCATGAGCATCTTCGACACAGTTGAAAAGCGCGTACCGAGCAAAGCGAACTGGGCCTAGTAATCAAACATCTCCGCGAGCTTCGCCAATTGTCTCAGGACACCCTGGCTCAGCTCGCTCGCACAACCTATCGAACCATCCAGCGCGTTGAGGACGGATCAGGGACAAGCGTGCTCACCCTGTGGGCCTTGGCGGTGGCGTTCGATTTCAAGGACATCGACACCTTCACCAAGCCCATGACCATCCCTACCGACGAGCAACTGCAGGCGGCACGTGAGCAGTTCGAGAAGGGCTACTTGGTAAGCAAGGCTCACAAGCCCGAGTCAGGACGTTGCCTGGCCAAGCTGGCAGAGGAAACTCTGGGTGACTACATCGAACCGGCATGCGAGCTGTCGCAAGACCAGGCGCTCACCTTTGCAGAGCTGACGGACTATCTGCGGGACTACCGCGAATGTGCCGAGCACTACTCGGCACTGCACGCCTTGAGGTGTATGACGAACTGCAAGAGCTCCTAGACCGACTCAGCGCTTTGGGCGTAACGTTACGTTATACGACCAGACAGATAGCGCAGAAGAATACCTCAGAACCGCAACAGGAAGTACAGCCAGTAGGTCAGGTGCTCTACCTCCTGGGATTCAGAGAAGGTGAAGCGCCTGAAGAATTGGCACTGCCAAAAATGCTCAATTTCCGGTAACCCAAACTGACAGGCAACTGATAACAATATGAAGTACACATCAAACACCGCAATCGGTGATGCGGGAGAATATTTCTTTGCATATCAAATTTCACATGTTCTTGGCTGGCCTTGCCGACTATTTGACATCGACATTGGCATAGATGCGCAGGTGGAAATACTAGATGAGGATCGCAATAGCACAGGTAGATTTGTAGCCTTCCAAATAAAAACCTCAGCAGATGAGGAACCACAATCTTATTGGTACGTAAAAGAGAAGCAACTCAGCTATTGGCGCGACATGGATACACCAGTATTCATAGTATCAATCTCGCTCAAAACGCAGACGATGTACCTACATCAGATAAAGAAAAAATACCCGTATCATAAAACCGAGGGCGATTTAATTCGCATTAATTTTGACTTAGTCGGAGAGAAATTCAGCGATTCAAGCGGCAAACGGATCAAAGCGGCAGCAGAAGAAAGCATCATGGCGGCGATCCAGGTACATCTAACTGACGCTAAGTTAAAAATAGACGAAGTCAAATCAGTAATAGATGAGATGGAAGATTATTCAGACCCACCCTACCTCATTGAGGTAATGAGTAGAAGGGGCGAGGCCTACAATGATTTATTACAAGCTAAAACATTAGCTGCCAACTATAAAATAGGAGACCAACAGTGCGGAGAGGTGCAAATATATCTTGAAGAAACACTGAATGAACTTAGATCCTTCATGAAGGACTGGAATATGCATATAGACTGGGATGACCGAAAATACGGAAACGGTGAAATTCAAAAATTCATTGATGAGGGTTAACACCTTACCAATAAACTGGCCATCATCTTAATTTTGTACTTTGGGTATACTTAAGAAAAACTCGCATACATGATTTCGCGGATGGCGGTTCAATGATTACCGAGACGCGAACCAGCTCGCCGCCCGCGATATCCTCATCCCTTGTCAAGATTTTCTGGGCTTTGCTCTGGCAGTAGCCTCGGCTACCAAAGGATCTTCAGGCCAATAATGCTTGGGGTATCTACCTTTGAGATCTTTCTTCACCTCGACATAGGTGCTGCGCCAGAAGTTGGCGAGATCTTGGGTGACCTGCACAGGCCTGCGGGCCGGCGACAGGAGATGCAGCATCAGCGGCTGTTTGCTTTGGGCTATGCGAGGGGTTTCTGCCAGACCAAAAAGTTCTTGAAGCCGCACTGCTAGGATTGGTGGATGTTGCGAGTAGTCGATACGGATATTCGAGCCTGACGGCACCTGGATCGCCTGAGGCGCTTGGGCCTCCAGCTCCTGTGGAAGCGGCCAAGGCAGGAGGTTTCTGACTATCGAAGACAGATCCAGCTGGCTGAAATGGCTAAGCCTCGTGACTTTACCCAGGTACGGCGTCAGCCAGTCTTCGAGTGTGTCGAGGAGGTTGGCATCGCTGAGATCAGGCCATTTGCTTTGTGCCTGGCCACTCTGGATATCTAGCTGACGCAGCAGGTCGACCCGCGCCTGCCACTGCCGTAGCTCAGGGTTCCACGGCAGGAGTTCGATGCCCTTGCGCCTCACTAGGTTGACTAAGGCCAGCGAACGAGTTTGCTCATCAAGACTCGGCAGGGCTTTCGTCGACAAGATGAGCTGCCCCACCTTCAACTGCCGCTCAGCCTTCAGAACCCCTTCCCTCTCGTCCCAGTCGACTTCATCAACAGACCTCACAAGCTCTGCCAGCTCGTCATCGAACAGGGCCGGATCAAGGTCACTCGCCAAGTAGATTCGCTCTTCGCGCTGCCCTTGCCGGCTACCCAGGTCGGCCACCACCAGCCACTCGTGCTTGGTAAGAGCATCGGGCTCAGAGAACACGGCAGCTCGCCCGTTGGAGAGACGGTACTCAGATGCACTTGCACGTCTCTGCAGGCCGATTCGGTCGGGGTACGCGAACGCCAGGAGGCACCCTACCCATCTTGGGTGATTGGGCTCGTTGACAGGGCTGAAGGCGTTCTCACGCAGCAGAGATCGGTACTGTCGAGCAGACTGCTTCATCCGCTGAAAAGAACCACCGCTACGACGTGAATGTTGCTCGCCTGACAAGGCACTCAGCCTAGTATGAAGGTCAGCACCTGCTCCCCGTAGGATGTCCTTTTCACCCAAAAGCGCCGCGATGTTGCACGCTAGGTCATTCAGGCCCATCGCATTGCCTTTGATGAGCATGTGAGCGATCCGTGGATGCGCTGGAAGCTCGCTCATGCCCGAACCGTGTGGAGTGAGCTTACCAGCATCGTCGAGTGCGCCCAGGCGCTTCAGCAGGTCTCTGGCTTGGCCGAAAGGAGCAGATGGAGGTTGGTCGAGCCAGGTCATCTCTTCCGGCTTCATTCCCCACCGCGCCAGCTGGAGTGCCAGGGCTGCAAGATCCGCCTGCAGAATCTCTGGGGTGCTGTAGCTAGCCATTTGCTCGTGCTGCGACTCCGACCATAGGCGATAGCAGACACCTGGCTCCAAGCGCCCTGCCCGCCCCGCACGCTGGGTAGCACTGGCCTTCGAGATACGCTGCGTGTCGAGTCGGGTCATGCCACTGCGAGGATCGAACCTTGGTACTCGCTCCAGACCACTGTCCACCACGACCCTGACGCCTTCGATGGTCAAGCTAGTCTCGGCGATGTTAGTGGCCAGAACGATCTTCCGGGAGCCCTTGGGTGCCGGGTCTATCGCAGCACGCTGTGCGTTCAGGTCGAGGTCACCGTACAGCGGGCATACGATCACATCTGCACGGCTGCTCAGTTGCTCCTTGAGGTCTTCTGCCACCCGCCGAATCTCTGCCTGCCCTGGAAGGAAAACCAGAACGCTTCCCGACTGTTCGTTGATGGCGGCCAAGCAGGTGTCTGTGACCCGCGCATCGACTCGCTCGCCCTGCTGATGTGGGCTACCCCAAACCGTCGAGACTGGATACATCCGCCCTTCACTGGTGACCACAGGCGCATCATTCAGCACCTTTGAAAGGCGACCACCTTCTAGCGTTGCGGACATCAGGAGCAGCTTCAGCGGGGGCTCATCACGTAGCAGTTCGCGAGCACTCAGGCACAGAGCAAGTGCGAGGTCAGAGTCCAGATTTCGAAGGTGGTATTCATCGAAGATGACCACGCCCACACCGTCCAGTGCAGGGTCATCTTGAAGCCGGCGAGCCAGGATACCCTCGGTGACCACCTCAATCTGGGTTCGCGGGCCTACCTTGCTTTCAAGGCGAATTCGGTAGCCGACAGTCTCACCAACCTTCTCACCCAGCTCACTCGCCAAACGCTCAGCAGCCGCCCGAGCAGCCAGTCGGCGAGGTTCGAGCATCAGGATCTTCTGCCCACCAAGCCAAGGTTCATTAAGCAGTGCCAGGGGTACTCGAGTGGTCTTACCCGCACCAGGTGGCGCTTCAAGGATCACTTCGTGGCGGTTGGCCAGGGCCTCTCGTAGGTCTGGCAATACGAGGTCAATAGGTAGAGAAATCATCGAGGCTCCCAAATCAGGGAGGCAGTATACGACGGGCTATGTGGAGAGGTGATTCAGCCATGAGGCTGTGAAGGGAAGGATGGGAGTTTTTGACAAGAAAATGATGATTTCTGTGCAATCGGCAAAAGATGGAATTCGTCAAAGATAATCAGGCCAACGCCCTCTAACGAGGGATCGTCCTACAGCCGGCTCGCAAGGATGCCTTCAGTGACGACTTCGATTCGGGTTTTGGGCCCTATCCGGCTTTCTAGGCGAATTCGATAACCAACTGTTTCACCGACCTGCTCACGTAGCTCACTGGCCATGCGCTCGGCTGCGGCACGTTCACCCCACGGTACAGACCAAACACTGTGGCGATGCCTTCCTGGAAGGTTTCCATGGGGGACTTCCGAAAGGCTTTCTGCAAGGGTTTCCTGAAGGGTAGGAAGAGGCCAGCAAATGAACGCTCCGCTCCCTTGAAATGCATCACCAAGAACAAGATTTCTGACCTATTGTGACAACAGGTATAAAAATCCGAGAGAAGTACCTCTGCAACCTGCGTAGGATGGGCCCTGATCGCCACGGCTTTGTTTTTTCCAACCGCAAGCCTGTATTTCAGGCTTATAAATAGCGCAGTGTGACAAAATCTATTTTGTTGATCTTGTTTTGACGAGGGAGCAGGGTGAAGAAAGATCGAGTCGAAGCCATTCTGGAACACTGGGGCCCCTGTCTTAGCAACGAGCTGGCAGATGAGCTAGTCAGGCGGTTTCGGGTAAGCAGGCCGAACGCCCGACAATTGATCGTGCGATCAACCGCCAAGCGTTTAAAGGGTATCAGCTTTCCTCACCGCGCCTCCTTCGTTTACCTGCCGAGCCAATATGGGTCAACGCTTTTTTTCGACCGCCTTGTGTATGCACTCAAGCACACAAAGCACGCCTGCGGTTATGGGTTGGCTGCTCTCAAAGATCGCGGGGGAGTTTTGCCCATCGATCACTTCAAGATCGCGTGCGGCGCGCCCAAGATGCAAGCCAAGCAAGTCAGCGCGGAAAATGTCGCAGAGCAGTTGATTGCAGCTAACTTAGTCAAACGTGTCGATTTAGCTGGAGTCGGAGAATCGCTAGCCCTCGCCAGCTTTGACGAGGAGGACGAGCAAATTGCGTTCCTCGACCTCAATGCACGCCTGAAGGTTGAGGCCATGGCTTTGAATGCAGTCAGGGATTGGGTCAAGCGTCTAGGCATCGGGAGCTGGAACAAGGTGCGCGTCCGGGATGAAGGCCTTATTCCGACAGCAGGCCCCAACTACTGGGATCTTTCAGCACCCTCCTATCTGCATCCCTTGCTCGGGGTACCCGGCGTCGCCGGCACCCCAAGCTCCAAGTCGAGACCCAAACCCGGCTCATTTGTGTGCGACATCTACTTGGGTGAGAGGCTGACCGAGGAGGCTGCGAAGGCGTTCATCAAAAAATGCCTGAACGTGCGGGGATTCAACAAAGTCTCGCCAGTGCTACAGATGTTTTTGGCCGAGTCTTATGAAAAGGAGGCGGTGCACCTGATTCGTGCGCACGGTGCGATTGCCGCCACACTGGACTCGCTGTTGGGCACAGACGTGGCTAAGGCTCTGCACGAACTGGCGTCAGTACTGAAAGCTACCGCTCGAAGCTTGGTCAACCCTGAAAAAATCGATGCTCTGTTCGATGCCCTCGGGAAGATTGACGGCGCTGAAGGCAACCTTCGTGGCTGCTTGTTCGAGTATTTGTGCGCTGAACTTGCCAACGACCATTACCTCAGTCCAGACATCACCATCAATAAGTTGGTGCGCGGCTCAGATGGGGCCCGAGCCGAAATCGACGTGCTGGTGGAGACGCGCAAGGAAGCCATCTTCATCGAATGCAAAGGGCACTTGCCCATGGGTCAAGTGGATGATGCCGAGGTCGAGAAATGGCTGAAAAAACGCCTGCCTGCTCTGCGCGATTTCGCAAAAAACAACGAAGACATCCGGCAACTCAAACAGACCTTTGAGCTCTGGACGAATGCGGCTATCAGCCCTGCCTCGCAGATGTTGATCCAAGCGGAGAATGCCAAGACCTCTCGATACACGGTGGTGTGCCGGCAGGGCCCTGAGCTTCTGGACATGGTCGCGAATTCAGGGAATAAGCCTCTACTCAAAACCTACCGGCAGCATTTTTCAAACCACCCTTTGGCTGTGGCAGCTAGACGCAGGGGCAAAGTCAGCGTCGATGCGTAAGCGTCCAGCGAAGTCATCTAACCGTCAGAGGTGTAACACCCTCCAACTCGCTTGCGCATAGCTTCACGGATTGGCGGTTATCCAGCGGTCGACGCGCAGCCGGTTTTTGTTCACGACAAGCATGTGCCCTGTCGTGAAGCGCCTCACGAAACCAGCTGGGGGCCTCGGCTCATAGAGAGAACAACGGTCTCTTCCGCGCCGCCAATGTTCTCGGTCATGAACATCAGGAAGCTGACGATCACATATCGCTCCCCTCTCACGGTCAGCGCAATCGAGTAGCCGTGTTCTTCCTCAATCGCCGCGAGGTCGTCTGTCACGACCGTGTCGCCGCTTTCTGATCGCTGATGAATGTCGAAAAACATCGCCGCTTTGAATGCTGCACCGACTGGGCGAGCATCAAGCAGATAGCCGCTGATCCGCCCTTGAAAGGCTACTTTTGTCGCCTGGATCAACGAGGCTGGGAAATAAACTGACAAGATCCTCTACTCACTACTCTTTAGGTGGTTTAAAGCGTGATCACACACTGATTGTTGAAATCGACTTCTTCACCTGGATAACCTCGTGGATTCGAGAGGAATCTGATTCCGTCGAGGGTTTCATCGACTGGCACGTGCGTGTGACCAAAGATCCAGAGATCAATCTTCATACCCAAAAACTCCTGCCAGTCGTTGCCATAAGCGGCACGTAAATGCAGATGCTTACCGTAGTCGGGAACGAAGTGCATCAACGGCGGGAAGTGAGTTACCACCACCGTTTTCCCCTCGAACGGCTGCTCCAGCTCACGGCGGAGCCACTTACGAGACTCTTGCGCGACTTTACGGGTTTGCTGGGGCACCAATGTTCGATACTGTGGCTCCATTCGAATGACCTTGTAATCGTTCATCAGCGCACGGGCCTCCATCATCGCGAGGGGCGCATTGCCGGTGCCTTCAAAATCAGTCCAAGAGGTGCATCCCAAGAAACGAATGCCGTCCAAGGCAAGAGTACGCTGCTCCAGAAAATGGATATGGGGAGCCTGATGGTTCCCCAACTGACCGAGCGTTTTGTGCCAGCTGGCTTTGTAGAACTCGTGGTTACCAGCTACGAGAATCGTGTCCTTCACGAAGTGCTCACTGGCCCAGTTGGAGCTCCTGCCTTTGATGTTGATGTCACCGGCCAAGACCGCGACGTCATACAGCGATGGGTCAGGCAACTGGATGGGCCCGAACTCAACATGCAGATCTGACATTACGAGAAGTCGCATGATTTACCCCGTAGTGGAATGTTGACGCGCACCTCGGATGCAGCGCAGTAGCATCGAGATAGAAACGCCGCGCTATCCACAAGAAAACCTTGTGCTTCGCTAATTGAATCCGCCACCTGGCCATGACATTCAGTACAGCCCAACAATTGCCATGACCGTCTCAATGCGGGCTTTTTTTCGCAGCCCTTCCCCCAACAGGATGTAAACGGTGTTATGCGTTTCAAATACGGAGCCCTCAAACGAGCGCTGGAAAGTTGATCTAACCCAATCGCCAGTTAAGCGCTTATTACAGCTGTGGCTCAGCACATTCGATGCATACAGAACGTAGGGCTGTAAGCCGTCGCCGGCAAGCGACTGTCGAAATTCGTCAGTCACCGCGATCTCTATGAGCATCCAGTCTCTGACGATGCAGTAAGGCTTCCAGGACGGATGAAGGATCACCATCGCCTCAGCTTCGGCGACATCTCCAGCAAATCCTGCCAACGATTCACCCTCGCCGTTCAGCAGCTCTGCGACGTCTCTTAAGGCGTCAATCATCGGACTCACAGCCATGCTCAACTCTCGATTGCTTCAGCGCGACGAGGCTTGATCCCACCAGCAAATTGATCGCCCTGTTTCCCCAGCGTGTTAGCGGTTTCAATGGCGCCCCCCAAGTAAAGGTCTCTGCTGTATCCCGACCAGCTGCAAATCACATAACGGCTGTTCAGCGTTTGGACGACCTCACAGCCCTCGATATTTGAAGAAGCGACCGTCCGTGAGGTGCGGACGCTCCTGCCATCTGCAAATCGTCCCCGATCATCGCCGTAGATGACGCCAATCATCCCCAGCGGATCTGGAACTACACTGATGAGATACCCCGAAATCTGGACGCCAAAGTCAATCTTCATGGTCGTAGCGACGATCGTCGGTATGCCATCGTGCTCCTGAGCATCATGAAGGACTTCACTGTTCAACATGGTCTCGTCACCCGTAACCAGTCACTGCACATCGTGAAAAGGCGCCAGTGCACCATTTTTGAAAATACCAATGGACGACTACGAACAAATCACCCGTCTGCCCTTCGACGATGCAATACCCCGCTCGCTCGTACCGGCGTGCGACTGGAGTGATGTACGCTGGCAGCCCCGAATGGGGAAACGGATGGATCCCGCAAGAACAACGACCCGGTCATGCGCGGTGGGCGATCCAGTGCCCAGATGAAGAACCCCAAAATATCCTCGCCGGCCAAGTCCAATTGAGACTTGCGGACAACCTTTGGCAACTTGCTGAATTGGCAGTCCGCGCGCGTGATGCCGAAGCTCTTTATGTAGAACCGGGTGCGCTTTGGTTGCGAAATCTCATCCGAGTTCATGAACACAAAGCCCAAGAACTCGATACCTTGTCACTTGACCCCCTTGATTGAGCTTGGCCGGAATCACCGATTCGCCTCGCCCCCCTTGTCTGCAAAGCGCAATCACTAAACGCCCCCTACAGCCGAGCGTGGCATTCGCCTGCATCCATCTTCGAACTCGGTGGCAATACATCCCGCCTGAGTGTCCAGACTCGCGCACCCCGCCCTCAGCTCGAATTACCGCCCAATTGACCCGCTTGCTAGGCGAAAGCAGTGTGCTTGCCGTGGCGAGAAGCCATGCCAGCAATTCGTCGGTTTAACGATATATTGATACCCGTGCACAATCAGAAGCAGCAGCCGCGCCCAGCATCCACAAGTGCAGATACGGATTGCCTCACCGTGAATCTCACCCGGAGCCAAAATCGTCACTCGATCAAATATATAGAGTTGAGAGACGCAAAGCAAACACGGCATACCATCGATTTTGAAGGTAGGCCCAGTAATGTCTTTGCGTAACGCCTTGGCGTCGGTGACGCAGCTCCTGCGGACGGAGCGCGGAATGTCTCAGCAAGACCTGAGCGTCAATATCACTAAATCGCACGTCAGTGCCGTCGAGAACGCCAAAACGTCACTGACCACAGACTCCCTCGACGAGCTCTGCAAATCCCTTCAACTGCATCCAGTAGCCTTCCTTGCGCTCGTGTATGCAGCGCAAGAGCAGAGATCCGCCGCTGACGTCATCGCGTCGGCGCGCGCCGATCTTTCCAAAATGGCGTTGCTGTATGTGCCAGTCAAACCTGCCCCTGTGAAAAGAGCTCACCCGCGAGTTGAAGACGCCGAAAAAGTCACTCGCGCGGTTCAAGAACTCAAAGACGCAGGACACACGCGTGCTGAAGTTGCGCGAATGCTGGGCGTGTCGGAGCCTACTGTCAGACGCCACTGGAACCGTTCCCTGGCCTGAAGTTTGGCTTTGGATTTCGGTGATGCAGGCAAGCCTGCTGGAAGTTGGCGATCTACCAGTGTTCACGCTTGGAGGTTCCTGGCACACGACGAAGACTGGTGGCTGACGCACAGCCGGAAAAGCACGTCGAGGACACAGGTGCGTAGTAAAGCATCAGGTTGAGCGGTACGGGCTGAGGTTTTTTGGGATGTTTCTTACTGAACCTGCTCACCCCTAACCCATTGCCAAAACTGAGAATAAGATGACAGCGCATTCATCCGTCTACGCCAAATACCCTGCCATGCAATCCGAGCGAACCCTGGCCCTGTTTTGGATGTTGATCGCGACCCTCGCGGTTGCTGCCACTTTCTCCGGGCCCCCACCTTTTCTGCCTGAAGGTTTCGGCGCCGGCGCACTGTACTTCAGCGACCACATGCGTTTGCTCGCACTGGTGTTTCTTGGGCTCGCGCGTTTTGCTGTCTTGTCAATACCAACCACGGAAAACACTCGATGACCGGGAATGAAGGCCGCTTTAGTCGTCGCGCGAAGATATTTGCCCTATGTACAGTTCTCATAGCGGCCTGCGAAACCATATCGACGATCGCGGGGCCCTGGCTTACCTACCTCTACCCGCCTCAATCGCCAGATGGACTGAACCCTAAATTCATAGGCATGTGGCAGGAAAAATATGAGTACCCAGATCGGAATGGGCTTGTAGGATTTGAAGGCACGACGCAGTTTTTTGCTAACAAAACGTATACCGTCAGGGGACTGTTCAAGATCACAGCATTCAAGCCTGACTCACCCTCGCCGGAGGTCGTCAGTTACGATTTCAATGGCAACGGCGAATGGCAAGCTACGGACGATGAGCTTCTCACCAAGTTGCTTAACGTAAAAACAGGACTGATCGGCGTATCCGTCGCTGGCCAGCCCATCCCTGTGTACCCCGCAGTCTACGTCCAGAGCGCCCTGAAGACCGAGCTGGAACAAGGGCTGCTGCTGGCCCAGTCACAGCAGTATGACATCCGCAGCGTTAAGAAGAACGAGATCACCCTTGAAACAAATGGCCTGCACGCTGACAGTTACATCATCAACATGATTCGAACCAAACAGATGTACTTAAGGCAGCTGTAGCAGCCCTTGCAAGATCTCACTCGCCATTTCATTACATTGTTGGAAGCTCGCCCTTGTCTGAACAGTTCGTTAAGTCCCCCTTGGATTGGATCGACGTAATCATCAAGCTACTGCCATATGTGGGAGCGATCGCGCTGATGGTTTATGTGGTATTCAGAACTAACGCGATGTTTTATGTCGTTTACCGGTGGCACCAACTCCTAGGCGCCACGAAAGGCTTCCACAATAAATTTGCGCAGCGTGTGTGGGCTGACCACGAAGACCTCCAGCGCTTCAACCTTTGGTTCGGCCTGAACCTCAGCACTTCTAAACACATGGCAAAGCTGCTTTCCTGGTTGGATCGCCATGAACTGACAATCGAAGAGCTGTGTCGAGCTCGACGCTACTTCGACGCCAACGAGCTTGAGTTCAAAATCCCCTCGAAGCTGCGGCGAAGGACGGTTCGATCCTTGATGCTGCTCGCGATAATGTTTCTTCTAACTGCGGCCTATGTCTTTACCGAGACACGGTATGCCTGGCTGACGGTTAAAAAAACCCATACGACGTTCTGGGTTCAGCCAAATAGCGCATTCAATGGCAGTGGCAATTGGTTGCCATGGGCCCAGTCAGACCAGTGGGCGGTGGACAATCAATATTGCCTGTTTTCCGACGGCTTGGAGCCTTTCAAGGAGCAGTGGGATAAGGATGTCGTCTGCAGCCTGGTGCTAGGCAATTACAACCAGAAAATCGAACACATTATTGGTGAACAGTTTGCGACTGGAATGAGCGCTTTCGGGGCAGCAGTCGCATGCATCTTTTTTCTTGTATTCATCATGCTATGTGAGGCCAGCGCCCAAGGGCTTAAGAAGAAGATCACCGACGCGGAGGGTAGCGGTCTGTAGGGCGACCTCAATCCAGATGATTAGGCGGCTTGGAGCTCCTCGGTTGTTGCGTAGAAATAGTAGGAGATACCGTCATAGTTCTCGTACCAGAAACCATGCCTGTCGGCGATCTGATCAAACTGAGTCCGCGAAGGGGGATTCAAGTCGCCATCCAGCATCTGTGCTAAAGGGCCAGAACTGTATAAAACAAAGGTCACCGCATCTTGGCCGGGCTCACCATCGACCCGCTCGCGTAGGTAGTAAAGCCACTCTCGTACCAGCTATCGTGAGACACAGCCCACGCCCTGAGATCGGCCTGCGCGTTAGCGATCCGTTTCTCCAGCTCTGCGTCTGAGTAAACCACTACGCTCATTTCGTCCAACCACTCCTGAGCTCTACAGTTTTAGGCTGGCCTCGCCGTACCTGCGAGACCAACCCTCGTTGCATATCAGATCAAGTCAGCCCTAGTGACATCTTGCAGACCATCCCAACCTTCAGTGGTCATATCGTCCCAGCTGTCGCACTACGCTGCGCATGACGTCAATTAGCCAATTTAGCTTGCGGTAAAAGTTGTCGGCATCAACCAAGAAGCCGAGACGCCCACCAATCTCGTTTCGCTCGCTGACCAATGCCATGTACTCAGCCCGTTGAGTCAAACCCGCAACAATCATGCCCTGCTGCATCATGGTCAGTTTACGGTGACGGTCGATGTCCGCAGCGAAGCGCACAAAGTAGCGATTATTGAGCAGACGATGCCGACTCAGCATCAGGCAGTAGGCGCTACATCCCGCCAAGAACACCTTAATCATGCTGATGTGAATGCCAACAAACGCGCTCAGATAATCCGCCAGTTGCGGTGTCTTGTAGCATGCAGCGCCGTACAAAACCGGCCACATGGCAATCGCAAACAGGGCCTGGCTGGTAGGAGGAGTGGCAAACGCTTGGCTAAAAATGCGACGCCGTAGATTCATTGAAGCTCCTAGTGGCAATGTTCGATTCAGCTGAAAGTGGGGCCTAGCTGAGTCAGCTTCTACTTCACGCCTCGACGTCGCAAGCCAAAACCAAGGGTCGCTTTCTCGAATCCGATCAGAACGCTGCCGGACGCGGAGGCGAGAATCCTTGGTTGTTGTTCACTATACGCAGCCAGGCCCTAAGCGCCGCTTTCATGTCAATCCAATATCAAAGTCAATGCCTTGGCGAAACCCTAGCTGCAACCAAGCCTGGGCGCTATTGGTGCGGGCACAGCGTGAGGTATTTGGGTTCAGATCGGAACAATAGATCAGAGCAAAAAGGAGGCAGGAGATACAAAACCGCAACTATCTGCTACACCTCTTGGGTATACGTACGCTGAGGATGCGCGACTGCCACCGTTCGCCAGTCCTAGGCAGTCACCGGGGAGAGGTTGATCACCAAGCACAGAAATTTACCACTTGCCACACGAACTGTTCATGCATACAGTACAGATAAGCAAGGGCGTCGACCGCATGACCGTTTAGGGAATCGAGTCGCCCAGGCAGGCAAAACTCATATAAGCTTTGCCGCCCGAAAAACTTCCACGTCCGTCAATGTCCAACGTCCGTCGCTAAGCGACAGGTAGGATTCACATGAGCAAGTGGCATCACAATCTGAGGCTCTCACCGCCTCGATGCACATTCTGCGGCGCCACATGGCAGCCTGCGGAAGGCGTTGATGCGCTCGCCAGTTATTGCCCCAGCTGCGCCGATACTCGCCGTGCAGCCGCTCAGGCTCATTTCCAGCTCAAACCCCTGAGCGCTGCAGACTTTGTCGACGGGTACCTTCTGCCCCGCCGCATGCGTACTGCCGCTGGCTAGCATCGCACGTTACCCGAAGTACTTTTCCAGCTCCCGATCAACCTGTATGCGGCCTATCACACCCTGCGACGCGCCCAAGGTTTTATTACGCCCGTCGCCCAGCGGCTGACTCCACGCTCTCCACTCATGGCGCCGCTCAGCGTGCATCGTCCATTCCACCACGTTCAGCCGCTTGGGGGACTGCAGCTCCCAACGCACCAGGTCTGGAGTGATGTTGGGCACCGTCCACAAGGGTTCGATGGGAAGGTCTGCAATGGCGTTCAAGGCTTCTTGACTGGAAACGTAGCGGGCAGCAGGATCGTCCGCCAGCATCTTGCGAATAACCCTACGCCAGCGCTTAGGGACATGGGGAAGCCAGCGCAAGCGATCGGCGAGACCGCCTTGGGCCACGATATCTGCAGGAGCTTCATTCTGCAGGATGTACCAGACTTCACCATGTAACAGCCTGAAGAGCGTCATACCCAGCGCCCATATGTCTGTCCTGATGCTCGTCGGCCCGCCCTGCCAGACCTCAAATGCGATGTGATCGGCGTACCCGGCAGCCGAGCCATATCCCAGAAGTAATCTGTCCGTGACCAGCCCGAAATCACCGAGCTTCGCCATCCCTGTGTGATCAAGCAGAATGTTGCCGGGCTTTATATCCCTGTGCAGCATTGCCCGTCCGTGAAGCGACCCCAAGCCAATGAGGACATCCGTTGCCGCCTTACGCACCGCTGCAAGGGTCATCGGCCCTGCCTGATATCGGGTGTGCAAAGACCCCCCGGGGCAGTAAGTCATGGTGAAGCGAATCGAGTCACCGAGATCCTCAATACCAAAGACCTGCACAACGTTGCGGTGGGTCGCAGTTGACAGATGCCGCGCCTCGGCGAGAAATTCCCTTTTGGTATCCACCCACTCTTCGTCGGTCTCTTCCGGCTTGCGTGACATGACCTTGACCGCCACCTCACCATGAACACCGTCTCGCGCCAGATACACATCGCCAAAGGCACCGCTCCCTAGATGCCTGATGATCTCCAGTTCCGGAACGACGCGGCTCATGGACGAGCCCTGTGAGCCACTACCAGCATGGCAGCCTCACGACTGCCCTTGCGAAGGTTCGCGCCTTCGAGGTGCTCATCCCAGAAAGCATCGTCTTTAACGCAGTCATCAACCTTCCGGCCATAGGTTCGGCTGATCACGTCTTTCTTGAGCACTCTGGTCTCACAGGTCGAGGCTGCCGCACACATGATAATCCCGCGAAGCTCTGCACCTTCGAGCAGGCCCTTGCTCGCCCCGCCTTGCGATGGCGCGCTGCCCTTGATCACTACCTGGTCAACCTTGTTCCCTTCAAGGAAATCCCTGCAGCGATGGAGGATCGTGTCGTATGCCTTGGAGCGGTCGCCCGAAGGCAGCTTCCAGGTTTCGTCTCGAATCAGGGTGATGGGGGCTTTTGGGTCGTCCGGGATAGTGGTATCGACTACTGTTACCTCATTTGCAACCACAGCCAACGCTACGCAACGAGTTGCCATGTACTTTTCCTTGTGAAGGCAATTAAATATCATCCATGGTATTACAGAGTTGAACGTCGTCAAGCCGTCTCCGGTCGGTGATTTCGCCTCGTCGTTAATGATTTCGCCCGCAGCGGGGACTGGTACCCAACTACAGAGAAAGGGTCGTGGGCGATCATTTCTGTGCACAACGGCACGCCGGACGCTCGGCCCTTTGGGTGGTTGCGGTCTAGACTTGTCTGGAAGGCTGCTATTGACCGACACCGCCGAATTGGCCGGTTTGAGTAATAACTGACATGGAATTTGATTTTGGATAACCGGCAAGCAAAACCACGGAAAGGGCTCGGACGACTGAAAAACGGCGGGGCCACCACATGGTTCTGGACAAAAAAACTCTTCCTTGGCGTGTGCCAGCTCATCGGCACGAGCTGGGGGTCGCTGATCATCGCGTTGCTGACCATCGGAAGCGCCGCCATGATTTCGGTCATGAGTGGTGACATCAAAGCCGAGTACACCGCGACCCAAACGTGGGATGACTTTTTCGCGACCAGCTATCTCTGGCCTTCCATCGAGTTATCCATTGCAGCCGTGTTCGCGGTCTTCCTTCGAGAAATTGGGGTGATCACGACAACGAGAGCCAAGGAGAAAGAACTTCAGGATCGCCTGACCACCATGCCGCCAAAGCAATTCCTGGCTGCGTACAGCGACACCATGATTGATATCAGGTTCCACTTTGAAAACCTTGCGCAGGACAATTCAACTCCAGTATCCAAGCAGACCGTTGCAGCTGATATTCGACTATACCTGACGAAAATTCTTATCCTCGCTCAGAACTGGGACAGCGCGCCAAAGGAAACCTATCGCGCCAACATCATGTTGGTTGAGCGTGATAAAGACCTGATTCGCCGGCAGTACGCACAGGAAGTCAACAATAGTCCTTTCTTTCTGTTCGGATCGAACATTGACGCACGGCTGGATAACGCGGATGGAATCTTACATATCAGCGATCTCGAATTATCCACCTTTGTGGGTGGTGAAGAGTTTGCGAAACCAGACACCGATATCCTCCCAATCTGCTTCCCTTTCAGCATGGACGCCAAAGATCATGCAAAATCACACCCCAACATTCCTGGCGGCGCGGTGGCCGTGGCGTCGAGTCAGTCACAGTATATCCAAGACTCTCGCACTCACTTTAAAGAGTGGCTCGACCAAGAGGCAGTAGAGAATAAACATTTAACCGAGCACTACAAGTCAACCATTGCCAGCTATTACAGCAGCCACCGCTACGCAACCTCTATTCTGTCCATTCCCCTACTGCCTAAGAATATGGGAAGCAAAGACAATGGAGATAAGTTTCCGGTCGCATGTCTTAACATTTATAACAACAAAGCAAACATCTTAATGGGCGATAGTCGCAATGCACAGTTTGTTCAGCTATTGCAGCCTATTTGCGCGTATCTACACGATATGATATCATTATACCGTACTTTTATTGACACGGAGGCAAACGACAATGACTGAATTTGCTCCTGCTGCAGTGCGAGCTGAGAATCCAGCTGACGCTGGAGTTGATGCCTCCGTTGCTCTGAAGAACAAAGCTTTCGCTAAGATATACGGCGGTCGGATGTCCCGCGATGAATTGAGGGCGTCCATGATTGCCAAGGCGAAAGATGTTGTTGAGAAGGGCATCGGATCCCTCGACATGGTGACCGTGGTAGAGCACCGGTAAGGCTCCCCTGTTACTCGCCCCACAGAAGGCCACCGAAAGGTGGCTTTCTTGTATCTGCGGGACAGTAACCGACTGAGGATCTGGGCTGCTTAGGCTACCCCTATCTTCAGCTAGACGATCGCACGCGTACGGCTAAGTCAGCCATTGAACGTGACTTTTCATCGTCTGACCACTGATGGTGTAAACCTATTTTTTGACGNNCGTCAAAAAATAGGTTTACACCGTTTCCGAGGGACAACAAAAAGGCTGGATTGTAGCGGCTGGCATTTCAACGTCACACAGGTTCAATAGGCGCGTCGAACGGGGCAAGGATACATCGCTTGCCAGTGCTAAACATGTACTCAACATGCAGCCCCTTACACCCAACGATCAAGGCCAGCAAAGGACGGGCGTCGCGCCGGTCAGCAGCTAGGATCTGCCACTCAGTCAAATCGATCGAGGACGGCGCTGGATAGTTTTGCGGATGGGTATGCCACTCTCCAACATAGCGCACCAGTCCTTTGCTCTCCTTCCAGCGCTTCATCGCGAGCTTGTGGTGAAAATAGGGCATTCGCTCAAAAAGGAACCTGAACCTCCTGTCCCAGAAGGAGGGCTCTGTCGCCTCGATAATCTCCAAGTGCTCGCCACGCACATGGCCAAGCAGAATCCCACCCGCCTCGTTCGAGTTGATGCCTTCCTGGATGTACCGTTTGAATACCTCTAGCGGTTGCTCACGCAGATACACCAGCTGTTGAGTACCAGGTACGGCCCACGTCGCTATGTGCGGCATGCTGGGCAACCGATGTGCGGGAGTGGCGAGCAATCTGGCGTCGCCGACTCATAACTGTGATCGGTCAGCCGCGTGCAGAGCGACGGCCAAGGTTTGTCAGCTACCCACGCCAGTGCAGAGTCCAATCCAAGGGCCGCTGCCTGAATCGACACCGATGCAGGGAACGGCACATAAAGGCCTTCACACCCCTGCCCGGCAAAGATCGGCTCAACTCCACCTATCACGGATAACAACTCTCCCTGTTTATTGGCTTCAGTTACGCAGCGGTAGCACCCTTGCTCATTGCGGTGCTTGATCAGCGAGCGCACTGCTACCCCTGCCCCCTCTATCCAAACGTGCAAGGTAGGGCAGGACGTCGACTTAGCGAGCCAGTGCCCGAATGACTCCTCACCGGTGGCATCGATGATGAGATCTAAGTCAGCCAAATTGACGTCTTTGGCCTCATTGTTGAAGCCTCGCACCTGGACACTGGGCATGATGATCTTCAACTCGTCCGCAAGCGCTTCAGATTTAGAGCGGAACAGATAATTGAAGCCAAGCCGGTGACGACCCAGATTTTGAGGCATCAAGTAGTCATTATCGATCAACGACAGCTCGCCACCTCCGATTCCAGCGCCCGCCTTAACCAGCATCTCACCCAAAAACCCCCCGATAGTGCCGCAGCCGATCAAACCGATCCGCTTACCTGCAAACGTGGTCTGGCCGGGGATGTTGCGTTCCGCCAGGTATCTATCATCGAGACGAAGCATCTTTAAGGGCTTTATAGGACATTCGAAAATGGGGAGGCGTTGGTCGACCGATCGCTGACCAGGAGGTCGGTTACGCTGCAGGTCGTGCACGATGAACCCGTAGCTGTATCTCGTTTTCTCAGACTCGATGACGATCATCAGAGCGCGAGTTCCTTCACGGTAAGCTGCAGTAACTCTGTCGCGAATCTTGCGCCTGCAGGCATCGTCAAGTTCGTGCTGCCAGTCAAGAATCTCATCCAGCGTTTTAGGAGGCCAGTTGTCCTGCAGAGGTCTAGGGGCTGCGCTGGACGTGATCATCGCGACCTTCGATGTGATTCTGTCAATCACCCGCCCTTGACGCGCAAATTTGGCCCGACTTCGCTCAGCATCGTCAGTCAGCACGTACATCGTGCTGTCCGAGAGCTGAAGAAGCTCAACCATGCCGGATTCGCGCCTCTCGATATCATGGAAGCAGTAATCACCGTTCCAGTAGACAAAGAACTCCTCTTGCAGATCTTCTTTCATCTTCCCGGCCAGAATCTGTTCAATAACCTCCGTCGCCTGAAGCAGGGATGTACGGGTTTGAGTGACCGGGTCAAAGATATCGATGACCTCAGTACCCGGCGCCGAGTAGCACAGATAGCCGTCAGGCGAGAGGTGGGGCACTACACGAGGAAGGGCCTTCGGGAGCCCAGTGAGCCAGAGCTGGAGTGGCCTTTCGAAAGATGCGTCTAGCCATACCTCACACTGGACTGTTCCCTGAGTGGCCGTGACCAGCTCTCCCGCCATCGCGAGCCAGCCCGTACTCGGCTGAGGTTCCACCTTGGTGAACCCCCACTCCTTCATGTGACGCAGCACCTCCGGCATCGCGCTCATGGATCAGCCCGCCTTAGTACGCTTCACTGGCTCCGCAGGCCCGGCCAGAGGTGCGATCGCAGCCATCGAGGCCGGCATGCTCTCAGGGTTCGACTTCATACGATATGGGGCATAGGGGAATCGGTCACCGAGCATCTGGTGCAACCAGTTATTGGCGGTATGGGCATCGGTTGCGTCAATTGCGCCTTCAAGGTAGCGAGCAAACTCTTCAAAAAACTCTACGGCATCTGCAAGGGCTTCCTTGGGCATGTGAGCCGTGAGAGATGCGCTTGGATCAATTGGGCTCGCGACCCCGTTGCGCAAAGCATCCGGAATGCCCTTGGCTACGTTCAAGAGCGCACGGTCATCACGCTTGTCGAAGAATTGGAACAACGGACAGGCTGCAGCCATGAGCAGAATCGAGCTCGGCCCCTTGTCCTCCCACTGCTTGTCCCGAAATGCTTTCAAGTAGCGCACGACGCGAATGAGCTGATCTCCTTTTTCAAGGCACTCGCGCTTGAACCAATTTTTCATCGCCATAGGATCAGACTTACGCCACCCCTGCTTGCGGTCAGCCAGCAGAATTTTGTCCGAGGGCAATGTCTTCCAGCTGTCTCGTTCAGAATTGATCGCGCTATCGAAGACCGCATGGCCACGGCTCTCCATGTTGGCTTTGATCAACTGAAACAAGGTGTTAGGGATCACATACAGCGGGAGATCAATGTGTGCGGAAGGTGAAATAGTGACCCGCACGCAAGTGTCCTTAGCCTGGGTATGCCAACCTCTTTCAGCGCACATAGGGCCGAGCACATCGATGACTGCGTCAAAGAACAAAGCGATAGCGAGCTTGGGGCTGCTCTCTTCGCGCATGACACTCAGCGGAAGATAGACACCGTCATCGATATCCGACTGCTGAGGTGGGGTTGTACAGGGGCTGTTCAGCGTTTTGTAGGCGCGCGATCCCTGAATATAAAACCGTGGTTCGCAGATGTCGCCCTCCAAACCTTTGTCGCGAAGGGCGCCAGGAAGCTCGGCCTTCAGGGCCTCCCGAATATCTTTACGGGCACCATCGATCTGGGCCAACTCTTCGGGGGCGAGATTAAGCTCGTCAAGGAAGCAAGCTTCCCCATTGGTAGTGAACAGCAAGGGACTGAAATTGGGCATGAAGCCTCCGCTCAGGCGCTAAATGAACGGTGCCTCCAGCAACTGCTGACCATCACATCGAGACTACCGAGCGCGCGATGCACCCCTGAATCTCGTCACTGCCACCCTACGCCAACCACGTAATTCCAGAGGGTGCAGTCCTTCCCGGTTTGTCAGCTACCATGCTCGATGACACGTGAGATAACATAGTGCCATACCACAACATGTAGATCAACATCTCACCATCTGATACTACATCTAGTTAAAATCGGTATCTGATCAATTCCACGACCAAGATGGTCAGGCCGCTTTAGATCTTGTGAAGGTCACCAAACCTGCGGTGTTCAGCCCTTCAGTCCACTTGCGATCTGTAAAGTAGGTGCCTTCCATGTACAGCTCACCACCTGACTTCTTCACGAACACTCGGGCAGCGCCGGTGTGGGTGCTGGTATCGGTAGCTACGGGAATTTGTGTGTAGTTGATGAACATGTAATTCAGCTCCAACAGACCAGTCTGATCGCTGGGCCGCACTGAGACGCTAATGGTCTTGGATTCTGAATAGCCGTCGGCTGATGCGAATTCCAATTTGACGCTGAACAGACGCGCTTTGATTTTGACTTTGCCAGGAACGGTGATGAGAGAAGCCCCATCGCCTTGGCCGAGCCATTTCTGCATGATCCCCCAATTGGATTTCAGCTCCATGTCCCACTCCCCATCGATGGGGGGTAGATACGTTCGAACAAAAGGGAGCCTGCAGATCAAAACGAACAAGGGGGTCTGACCTAGTACCCAGAAAACGCCAGCTGCGATCGTGACTGCTGACGTAATGGGTCGCCGTAGATCCATAAGCGGCCCCGCTACCAATGCAGAGATGTCGCTATGGTTCATGACCAGGAAGACCACCACACAGGTGGTAGCGAAGTACCCTAGGGTCTTACTGATCCCCATGACTTGATACATTCCGTACCTCAATTTTCGGCTGTCAGCGTCTTACCCTATACGCTCGCCAAGATGGTGTATATGACAATCCAGATTGCGATTGCTTCGGCGCATTGATGACGCTTACGAAGGTCAATTGGCCGAACCCGTACCTACTTGAACTCGCGCTCGCCCCGCCTATTTGGAGCCCTGTTCTGATCGCTGCTTTGGGCCTGCCCCCCGCCCCTTCGCCGCGACTAACCACTGGATTCCCAAAGCATTCACAAATGCCCTCACCTTTCGATCAGTGCACGCCCCCAACCAAATTACCTTGCCCTTCGGTTCCTCAACGCTCCACGAATGCAGCCGGTACTTTAACCGGCTCGATTGATCTCGATCACATGCTCAGCGAACTGCATCAAGGATGAGATAGCCCCTCCCCCCTTCCTATCCAGATAGAACCCAGAAATCCCAATAGCTCCAGGGCCATCACGATCGCACTGCATGGAGTCACCAATCATCACAACACGCTCGCCTGATGGCGGCATGCCCTGCGCTGGATTGACTCCAAGCTGATGACAGATATCGCGGTAGATGCTTGGGTGTGGTTTCACCTCGCCGACCTCGTAACTCAAGGCAAAGCCATCGACCTCGCTGAGAAGCTGGCGGAGAACAGAGCCGTAGGGCGAGGCCAAGTTCGAGCAGATACCTGTAGCTATCCCCTGGGCCTTGAGCAACCGAAGCGCATTGATTGCGTCGGGGTACACAGTGATGGAGTCGAGCTCATCCTCCAGGTCATGCTGCAAGGACGTCATCTGCGCAGGGCTCACACAAATACCGAACGTCTCGGCAGCAGCGTCCAGGTTGAGGCTGGAGGTCATCAAATGATAGAGGTCAGCAGCACTTGGCCTGCGTCCGTGGAGAGCTCCCAGGCGAAGAAGCTGCCTGTACGGATGGCGCTTGCGTCCAATCTGAACGACTGTTCCGAAGGCGTCGAAAATCGCGGCTGCGATCGGCATGCGGTGGAGCTCCTGTTTGTATCACCTTCAGCAAGCATACGGGCGCGTCACGAGCGTTAGGTAGCACACCTCAGCCAAGATGCGCCGCTGCTCCAGCGGCGCCTCGCAATTATCGTGACCAGCCCTCTCCGACGTTGATCCCGTGGTGGGAAAAGTCTTGAAGCAGTTGTTTGCGGCTCAGCCGAGCCGGAATTCTGAATACTTGCGAATAGGCTTGATACAACATGAATGGGATCAAGGCCAATCCGACCCCATACGTTGCAATTGCCACAATGACTCCAGCAGGAATTGCGGCGATACCGATCAAAACCCCGCTCCAGAAGCCCCTTCGGGACAACCCGCGAACCTCATCAAGATCATACTCAATTGTGCCGCTTTGGGTTTCGAACGCTACCAAGACCACCGCCGATCTATGGACGTTTTTTACAAACCACGTTCTCGGAGTGTCAGGGGCAAATGCACCACGGCGCTCCAAGTATTTAGGGATGATCAAATTCTTAAAGTAGATGTTCTTACCAGACTCATCCAATAGGCGTACTTTTTTATAGAGACGCGCATAGTCGTCAGCGGAGCTGGATTCAAAATTCTTAACCGTGACAGTGACTTTCTTCAGCTCTGACATCCTGACTTCCTTTAGGCCCTATCCTGTACAGCAAAAATTTTGACTAACCTAGCCGTCTGCATTGCCATTCGTGATGGACAGTTCAGACGCAGGGCTTCGCGGGCAACCAAGGCAGAATTCCTCTCTCGCACGGGTGCAATCCGCAACCCCAATACTGGCAAAAAGCCCATACGATTAAATATATAGATTTGTTCGGACTCAAGCAAACACGGCATACCGTCTGCTTTTGAGATGCCGCAATGTCGATTCAGGAAGGCTTCGCCGCAGCGCTGCGACTGATCCGTGCGACCAAGGGCCTGAACCAAAAAGATCTATCGGGCCAAGTGACTGGGTCACACGTGAGTCAACTGGAAAGCGGCAAAACCAGCCCTACAGTCAAAGCTGCGGCAGAGCTGGCCCAGGCGCTCGGCATCACGCCATCGGCCTTGTTGGCCGTTGCGGTAGCCGCTGATTCCGAGGTCACCCCCAAAGAGGTATTGGTGAGGGCGATTAGTGAGCTCGAAAACCTTGGACTGGCTGATAAAATCCCCCCGCCCTCAGCTCAGGCAATGGATACAACACATCCGACCAGCGTTCGAGCTGCCGCAACTCGCGCTCAAGTCCAAGGACTGAAGAGCCAAGGGCTCAGACAAGTCGATGTCGCGAAGGAATTGGGGATTCCAAGGACGACCGTTCAGCGCCATTGGCATTGATGTCCACCGACCTTCTGCATCACGTGTAGAAGGCCAATTGATCTAGCGTCAGGATTAACAGCAGCGCTCTGACCATCGTGTAGCTCCCAACACCCGCATCCCCGTGCCCCACGAGGTGCCGGGAAACTGTGTCTTTCGTGAGGTTGTCCGGGTCGTAGTTGGCGAACATGTAGTTCAGCAGATAGCGGTTAAATCCGGTGGTTAGGAACAGGGTACCGGGGCCATCAGTTTGTTTTTCTGCGCTCTCAATAGCGAATCCCAGAAGCGCTTTGGTGTTGCCGGCCTTGCCGGTGTGAGCTCGACACGCCACATTCAATATGCCCTCAATATCCGTCACCAGGACTTTGATACCCGCGATTGGCTTTCCTTGAGCCAACGCCTCGACGCCCTCCCTGAGTAGGGCTTCTTTGACTGCGTAATGCGGTTGGGCCAACCAACGAGAGAGCACTCACGTACGTGATTGAGCTGACGCTGAGCGACGTCCACAAGTGCCTTCCCCCACGGCTTAGCCTGTTCGGGTAGCCTATCCATCAGCGCGACTCATTGTTAAGAAGCTCACGTGACGCTACTACATGGAGGCTTGGCGGCTAGCACGTTGGATCAGTACAACGGGAGGTCATCAATCGCGCTGTGTAAGAAAGACCGGCCTCCATCCACTCCCCATCAGATGCACGGCTAAGGCTCTTCCAGGCAGGAGCAGGAGCAGGAGCAGGAGCAGGAGCAGGAGCAGGAGCAGGAGCATCAAAGCCTTTTGGGCTTTGACTTCAAAGCCAAGGCAAAGGCGTTGACTGGGGTTACGCAGCTTGACAAGAAATATGTGGTTTCAGGGATTGTGGGAAAACGTGGAACTCGTCGAAGATCAACAAACCCACGCCGTCGAGTGCCGGGTCATCCTGCAGGCGCCGAGTGAGGATGCCTTCGGTGACTACTTCAATACGGGTGTTGGGGCCGACCTTACTGTCCAGGCGAATGCGGTAGCCGACGGTTTCGCCGACCTTTTCCCCCAGTTCGCTGGCCAGCCTTTCTGCCGCGGCGCGGGCGGCCAGGCGCCGGGGCTCGAGCATCAGGATGGTTTGCCCGGCCAGCCAGGGTTCATTCAACAGCGCCAATGGCACCCGTGTGGTTTTACCGGCGCCGGGCGGTGCTTCGAGCACGGCTTCATGGCGCGTCGCCAGGGCGTCACGCAGGGCGGGTAAAACATCATCGATTGGCAACGAATTCATACTGGCTCCAAAGCAGAGCGGCGAGTATAACGGCGAACTGCCGGGTGTCGGTGGTGGTCTCAACGACACGGCCCCGTACTGACTGGAATGCGGTCAAAGGTGGGAGCTGGCCTGCCTGCGATAGCGGTGTGTCAGCCAACACCCCTGATACTGAACCACCGTCATCGCAGGCAAGCCAGCTCCCACACTTGATCATCGTCGCCTTGTAGACTGGCTTATAGTCACTTTCATTATGTTCAAGGAGAGTCCCATGCGTGTTGCTTCCCGTGTCATCGGCGGTGTTCTGGCCGTCACCCTGCTGAGCCAGTTGACGGCCTGCGGCTCGATTTTCTACCCCGACCGCCGGGGCCAGATCGACGGCAAGATCGACCCGGCAATTGCCGTGCTCGATGCGGTCGGCCTGCTGTTCTACGTGATCCCGGGCCTGATCGCCTTTGGTGTCGACTTCGCCACCGGCGCGATCTACTTCGAGCCGGGCAAAACCGCCCAGGTAGCTCCGGAAAAACTCCAGCAAGCCATCGGCGCCGACGGCAAGGTCGACAACGCCAAGCTGCAAACCATCATCCAGAAAGAAACCGGGCGCAATCTGCCGCTGGACGACCCGCGCATGATCCAGTTCAAGGGCAGCGTGCAACAACTCGCCACCCTGGGCCTGCAACCCGCCGCTTAAGGACTGACCCGCCCCATGACCACCAGTCCCGAACACGCCCGGCTGTTGCGCCTGGCCACCCGCGCTTCCGTCGGCGTGGCCTGTGTGCTGATTGTGACCAAGGCCATCGCCTGGTGGCTCAGCGGCTCGGTGAGCATGCTCGCCGGGTTGACCGACTCGCTGCTCGACGGCGTCACCTCGCTGCTCAACTTGCTGGCCGTGCACTATGCGTTGCGCCCGGCGGATGACGATCATCGTTATGGCCATGGCAAGGCGGAATCCCTGTCGGGCATGGCCCAGGCGTTGTTCATCGCCGGCAGTGCGGTGTTGATCGCCTTCCAGGCGTTCCAGCGTTTGCAGCATCCGGAACCTGTGGGCGCGCCATGGCTGAGTATTGGCGTGATCGTTCTGTCCCTGGCGTTGACGGCGGCGCTGCTGATCCTGCAATACCGGGTGATCCGCGAAACCGGCTCCAACGCCATCCGCGCCGACTCGCTGCACTATCGCTCAGACATGATGCTCAACGGCAGCATCCTGGTGGCGCTGGTGCTGGCGGCGTTTGGTTTTCATCAGGTGGACGCCTGGTTCGGGCTGGGCATCGCGGCCTACATTTTGTGGAGCGCCATCCAGATCGCCCGGGAAAGTTTTTCGGTGCTGATGGACGAGGAACTGCCGCCGGATGTCAGCCAGCACATGCTGGAACTGGCGTGCAGCGTGCCCGGTGTATTGGGTGCCCATGACCTGCGCACGCGGATTTCCGGCAGCCACTGGTTCGTGCAGTTGCACCTGGAGTTACCGGGGGAATTGAGTTTGTCCGTAGCCCACGGCATCAGCGACCAGGCCGCCGATGCCATCCACAACGCCTACCCGCGAGCCGAAGTGCTGGTGCACGCCGACCCGCAGGAAGTGGTCAAGGGCGCGAAGGCCTAGTACTGCACCTGATACCCGCGACTGCTCAGGCAGTTGCCCTGGGCCTGGCGGTAGGTTTGCACCACGGCCGGGTCGGGGGCGTAGGTGACGGTCCTTGGGTCAAAGCCACTTTGTTGCACCGCCCAGCGATAGCAGTCGTAACCATCCTGCTGGACCTGCGCCGGTGACTGGCCGTTGGCCGGGTAAGCCACCACGTCATAACCATTGCCCTGGGGCACGGGTTGCGGCGCTGGCGCGGCGGGTGGCGGCTGCACCACAACGTACTGCTGGCTGCTTTCTTCGTAGGTGTAATAGGCACCGGCGGCGAGGAAGAACAGCGCACTGCCCACCCACACTTCCCGCGCGTAGTCGGGCAGGTATTGCACGCGAATCCCGTAAGGCGGCGTCACGACGACATAGCGCGGGCCTTGTGGGCGATACCAGTAGCCACCCGAGAAGAAGTAGTCCTGGCCGCGATACGGCACGCGGTAATTGCGGTCGGGGAAGCGGTCGACGATGTAACCCGGACGGTATTGCGGGCCTGGGCCCCAGCCATTGCCGTGCCCGTCGGGGCGGCCTGGCCAGCGGTGATCGTTGGGGTGATTATTGCCACCGCCGTTACCCCCGTTGAAGCCGGGCCGGCCCGGGCCACCCTGGCCGCCATTGCCGGCCTGCCAATGCTGGTTGCCGTCGTTGCGACGCGGGATGTCCTGGTAATTGCCCTGACGCGGTTCCTGGGTCTGGCGCACGGTGTCCGGGCGACCCTGGATCGGCAGGTTATTGGCCGGCTGCGGCGCCGGGTGCGGAGGTTGCTGCTGGTTGCCTTGCGGGCGACCTTGCCACTGGCCACCTCCGTTCGGGCGCTCAATGTTCTGGTTCTGCGGCCGTGGCTGATTGTTTTCGAAATGCTGATTCTGCGGACGCGGCTGATTGTTCTCGGGCCGAGGGGCTACAGGGCGCGGTTGACTATTTTGTGGTCGCGGTTGGTTGTTCTGCGGCCGAGGCTGATTATTGCCTGGATGCCCTTCCGGGCCTCTTTCATGCTGACCACCGCCTTCCTGGCGTGGCGGGTCGTCGGCCATCACTTGCGCACCAACGCTCATCATCAGCAAACCAACACCTGCCAAACGCCAGATGCGCTTCATGCTATTCCTCACTGCGGATTAGGGCCTACACGTAAGACTGGAAAACCGGGGCCCGGTTCTGCGAGAGGTTATCAGTCACGAGAAGTATTTTCGCAGGCAATAAAAAGGGGCGACCCGTCGGTCGCCCCTTGAGAACTTCGTCCTGGCTCAACGCTTTTGACGTTGGCTCACCTCACGCCGTCTTGTGGACAGTGTGCAGCCCGGGGGCCGGGGCAACCCTGTGGGGTTGGCGGCCGCAGCCGGCCTTATTGGCGGGCTGCAGTGGACTGTATGTCCGGGCAGTGATTCTGTTGATAACTCTACGCCTCGGCCTCGGGCAGATGATTGCGAAGATTGCGTCAATAAACAGTGCTTGCGCAATTTTTAACCCTGGATAGATAATTCACCGCAATAGTTACGACAAAGGCCAGCCCCATGAGCAAACTTGACCGATACGACCTGAGTATTTTGGCGGAATTGCAGCGCGACGCGAGGATCTCCAACCAGGAGTTGGCCGAGCGCATCGGCCTGTCGCCTTCGCCGTGCTCACGCCGGGTCAAGCAACTCGAAGACGACGGCTACATCGCCCGCCAGGTCGCCTTGCTCGACCGCAAGATGCTCGGCCTGAGTCTCACGGCCTACGTGCTGATCGGCATGGACCGACACACCCCCGAACGTTTCGAGAACTTCGAAGCGGCCATCCGCACCTTGCCGCAAGTGCTGGAATGCAGCCTGGTGACCGGGATGGACGCCGACTATCAGCTGAAAGTGGTGGTGCCAGACATGGATCACTACCAGAAGCTGCTGCTGGGCCACCTGACCCGCATCGAAGGCGTCACCAGCGTGCGTTCAAGCTTTGTGCTGAACCAGGTGCTCAACAGCACCGAGCTGCCGCTGACCCACCTGCGCACTTAAGACCGGCGCGGAACAAATGTGGGAGCGGGCTTGCTCGCGAATGCGGTGTGCCAGGCACCGAATGTGCTGACTGATCCACCGCATTCGCGAGCAAGCCCGCTCCCACATTTTGACTGTGTTCCCGCAGGGTGGTAAGTCTGCGGCAGACCGACGCAGGTCAATGTCGCGCCGATTGCCCTGGCGTATAATCGGCGCCCTGCCCCAGCCGGAAACAACCCGATGAACTCGATTGATCCCGCCGTGTTTGAAGAATGGATGATGACCGGCCTGGTCAGCATCCTGATCATTTTCATGGGCTTTATCGTCTGGGACCTGGCGAAGAAATCCAAGGCCGGGCGCTTTGGCTCGATGATCCTGTTCTTCGTGCTGGGCCTGGGCGTTGCCGCGTTCATCATCAAGAGCGTGGTGATCGGCCTGATCGAGTCCGGCGCCTTATAAGCGCGCCGGCACTTCTTTCCATTGGCCTTGGTCCAGGCCGTCGATTGACCAGTCACCAATCCGCACCCGCACCAGACGCAACGTCGGCAAGCCTACGGCGGCCGTCATGCGCCGCACCTGGCGGTTACGCCCTTCACGAATCACCAACTCCAGCCAATGGGTCGGCACGCTTTTGCGAAACCGCACCGGCGGGTTACGTGGCCACAGTTGTGGCTCGTCCAGTTGCCGGGCTTCGGCGGGCAGGGTCATGCCGTCGTTGAGCTCCACACCGTCGCGCAGGCGTTGCAGCTGTTCCTCGGTCGGTTCGCCTTCCACCTGCACCCAATAGGTTTTCGCCAGCTTGTGCTTGGGGTCCGCGATGCGCGCCTGCAATTGGCCGTCGTTGGTCAGCAGCAACAGGCCTTCACTGTCACGGTCCAGGCGCCCGGCCGGGTAAATGCCGGGGATGTCGATGAAATCCTTGAGGGTCGCCCGCCCGCCTTCATCGCTGAATTGGGTCAGCACATCGAAGGGTTTATTGAACAGGATCAACTTGGGATCGGCCGGTGGCGCCTTGGCGACACGACGCGGGGCTGACGAGGTTTGCGGACTTTTCACACCGGGGCGGCGAGAAACAGGACGGGCAGGACGGGACATGGCAAAGGAACATCTAACGGTCAGGACCGACAATGCTAGTGGCCTGACCGTTAAATAACCATCCCAACCGTTTAGCGAAACGGCGGCTCGTCGAAGCTGCGCAGTTTGCGCGAGTGCAGCGAGTTGAGTTCGGTGCGCAACAGATCCACCGCCTCGATACCGATCTTCAAGTGCTGGCTGACCGCACGCTCATAGAACGCGTTGGCCGATCCCGGCAGCTTGATCTCGCTGTGCAGCGGTTTATCCGACACACACAGCAACGTGCCGTACGGCACCCGCAGGCGGTAGCCCTGGGCGGCGATGGTGCCGCTTTCCATGTCCACGGCCACGGCGCGGGACAGGTTGATCAGCGGACGTTCCTGGGCCCAGCGCAGCTCCCAGTTGCGGTCGTCGTAGGTCAGCACGGTGCCGGTGCGCAGGCGTTTTTTCAGCTCTTCGCCTTTCTCGCCGGTGACGTTGGCCGCGGCTTGCTGCAAGGCCATCTGCACTTCGGCCAGGGCCGGGATCGGAATGTTCGGCGGCACTACCCGGTCGAGAATCCCGTCGCGACGCATATAGGCGTGAGCCAGCACGTAGTCACCGATGGTCTGGGATTGGCGCAGCCCGCCGCAGTGACCAATCATCAGCCAGCAATGCGGGCGCAATACGGCGAGGTGGTCGGTGATGTTCTTGGCATTGGACGGGCCGACGCCGATGTTCACCAGGGTCACACCATGGCCGTCGCTCGCCTGCAAGTGGTAGGCCGGCATCTGATAACGGTGCCAGACCACGCCGGCAGCAATGGCAGACGCTTCGCCGTGGTCCATGCTCTTGTCGATGATCACATTGCCCGGCAGCACCATGCGGATAAAGCGCGGGTCGCTGCGCAACTGTTCCAGGCCATGCACGATGAACTGGTCAACGTAGCGGTGGTAGTTGGTCAGCAAAATCCACGGCTGCACATGGCGCCAGTCGCTGCCGGTGTAGTGCACCAGGCGGCGCAGGGAGAAGTCGACGCGGGCGGCATCGAACAATGCCAATGGCAGCGGGTCGGTGTTTTCCCAGTCGTACAGCCCGTCGGCGATGCCATCGGTGGCGGCAGACAGGTCGGTACTCGGGAACACCCGCGCCAGCGTGGCGGCAGTCACACCGGAGCCGGCCAGTTCGTCACCCTGCTCCACCACGTACGGGTAGGGAATGTTCTGCTGGCTGACGCCCACTTCCACCGTCACGGTGAAGTCGTGCATCAACGGCACCAGTTGCTCCAGCAGGTATTTGCGGAAGGCCGACGGATGGGTGACGGTGACGCTGTAGGTCCCCGGCAACTGAACCTTGGCATACGCCCGGGTGGTCTGTGGGACTTCGCCCTGCACCAGGTAGGTCAGGCGCAGTTCCGGGTAGCGAAACATCGCACGTTGTTCAGCGTCGGGTTCGACGCGGTCTTTGAGGTAGCGCTTGAGGGCTTGATTGAGCGCGCCAGTGGCACGCTCATGGAGAGCCGCCAGCCGATCCACGGCTTCTTCGGCGGTTTGAACGACAACAAAAGCTTCGGTCACGGTAAGCATCCTGTGTTCTGACTTGCAGGCCTTCATCTTGCCTGTATCCCTGGCGCACTGGAACACCGGAATTGGAATGCGATCAATAATGTGGGAGCGGCGGTGCGACGATTCGACTTGCTCGCGAAAGCGGTAGGTCAGTCAGCACATGTATTGGCTGATCCACCGCCTTCGCGAGCAAGCCCGCTCCCACATTTTGACCGTGTTTGTTCAGGAAAAAGGAGGTGTCGAGCGCGCGACAATCGCTTCCACATTCACACCCCGCGGCAAGGTGCCATAGACCCGGCCCGACGACTCACCCAGTCGGCTGGCGATAAAACCGTCACTGACACTGGCATTACCCGCCTCCAGCAACAACTTGGCCTGCAGTGCCACGGCAATGTCCTCGGTCAGTTGTCGGGCACGGTACTGGATGTCCTGGGTGTCCATAAAGCCCGACTTCAACTGCTCGATGTGCCGCGCCAGGTGCTTGTGACCGTGGCCATCCCCCAGCTCGACAAACAGCGCTTCCAGCACGCCCGGTTCTTTGGACAAGGCCCGCAGCACATCCAGGCACTGCACATTGCCGGAACCTTCCCACGTCGAGTTGACCGGCGCCTCACGGTACAAGCGCGGCAGGATACTGTCCTCGACATACCCCGCACCGCCCATGCACTCGGCGGCTTCGTTGATCATCGCGGGCGCGCGCTTGCAGATCCAGTACTTGCCCACCGCCGTCACCAGCCGGGCGAATTTGGCTTCCTGTTCGTTATCCAGATGGTCCAGCGCGCGCGCCATGCGCATGCTCAAGGCCAGGGACGCCTCGCTTTCCAGGGCCAGGTCGGCCAGTACGTTCTGCATCAACGGTTGCTCGCTGAGCACCCGGCCACCTACCAGGCGGTGAGCGCAATGATGGCTGGCCTGGGTCAGCGCCTGGCGCATCAGGGCGCTGGAGCCGACCATGCAATCGAAGCGGGTCATCGCCACCATCTCGATGATGGTCGGTACGCCGCGCCCTTCTTCGCCGATCATCCAGGCCAGCGCGCCACGAAACTCCACTTCGCTGGAAGCGTTGGAGCAGTTGCCGAGCTTGTTTTTCAGGCGCTGGATGTAGAACTCGTTGCGGGTGTCATCCGGGCGGTGCCGGGGCAGCAGGAAACAGGTCAGGCCCTTGTCGGTCTGGGCCAGGGTGAGGAAGCCATCGCACATCGGCGCCGAACAGAACCACTTGTGCCCCACCAACTCATACGCCTGGCCCGGGCCGCCAGCGCCCACCGGGTAAGCGCGGGTGGTGTTGGCGCGCACGTCGGTGCCACCCTGTTTCTCGGTCATGGCCATGCCGATGGTGGCGCCGGCCTTGTGGGCGATGCCGACGTTGCGCGGGTCGTATTCGGTGGCGAGGATTTTCGGCAGCCAGGTTTCAGCCAAGTCTGGCTGCAGGCGCAGGGCCGGGACGCAGGCGAACGTCATGGTCAGCGGGCAGCCGGTACCGGCTTCGGCCTGGCTGTGCAGGTAGGTCATCGCCGCGCGGGCCACATGGGCGCCGGATTGCGGATGGGCCCACGGCAACGACGGCAGGCCGTGTTCGACGGCGGTGCGCATCAGCTCGTGGTAGGCCGGATGAAACTCCACCAGGTCGATGCGATGGCCAAACCGGTCATGGCTGTTGAACACCGGTTTGTTCTGGTTGGCCAGGAACCCGGCTTCCATCAGCGGCCCGCCCGCCAGCGCACCATAGGTGTCGATGCGCTGCTCGGCCCAGCCGGCGCCGAAGCGCCGGGACCAGTCTTGCAGCGGCAAGTCGATACGGTACAGGTTGGTGCCGTCCAGGGACGGTGGCTGGTTGGTGACGTCGTGGGTTTCGGCGAACTGGTGCAGGTTCATGACGGGCCTCCTGAAAAAAGGCCACGTTCATTGAGGCCTGAATTTCAGTTAAGCACCGTCACCCGGGTTAAAAAAGTGGCATAAACGCCTAATTGGCGGCGCTTTCACCCTCAACCATATGCAACAACCGCAGTTGCAGCACCCGTTGCAGGGCCTCGAAACGTACCGGCTTGGCCACTCGGTCGGTGATACCCACGCCGTGGCAGCGCTCGCGTTCCGGGGCTTGTAACGAGGTGCTCAAGGCGATCACCGGCAGCTCACCACAACCGGGCAACGCACGGATCTGGCAGCACAGCGAAAAGCCGCCCTCGGGCACATCCAGCAACACTGCGTCGAAGGTTTGACTCTGCAGCAACGCCAGGGCGGCCGGCCCATTGTCGACGGTTTTCACCCGATAACCGAGCTTGAGCAACATGCCGCGCACCACCAGTTGCGCCACGCTGTTGTCGTCCACCAGCAGCACCGTGCACTCCTGCGGCGTGCGTTGCGCCTGCGGTACTCGCCGCACGGCAGCGAGTTCGGGCTGGACGGGGCTGACCGCAAGCTCCAGCTGGAAGCGACTGCCGCGCCGCGGCTCGGAATTGTGGGTGAGGCGCCCACCGAGCAACTCGATCAATTGCCGGCAGATCGCCAGGCCAATGCCCATGCCGCCGTATTGACGAGTGGTCGAGCCATCGAGCTGGAAGAAGCGCTGATACAGGGTCGCCTCATCGAGGTAGGCGAAGCCGATGCCGGTGTCAGTGACAATGAAGGTCAGGCGCAGCGTTCCATCCGCCTGGGGTACACCGACCACCCGTACACGCACCGAGCCCTCGTGAGTGAACTTGAAGGCATTGTCCAACAGGCAATCCAGGCATTGCGCCAGCTTGCCAGGATCACCGTTGATGCGGTCCGGCAGGTCTTCTGCCAGATCAATGGAGAACGCCAACCCCTTGTTCTGGGCGCTGGCCGCGAACTGCTGGCGCAAGGTGTCGAGCAGCCCACGCAGGCTGAACACTTGGGGTTGCGGGCTGAGGCGCCCGGCCTGCAATTCGGTGAGGGTGAGGATGCCGTTGACCATGCGCATCATCTCGCGGGCCGCACCGGAGGCGGTTTGATGGTACTGCGCGAGGTCGCCTGGCAGCGGCTCGGTCTGCATCAATTCCAGGGAGCCGATCACACCGTTCATCGGCGTGCGCAGCTCGTGGGTCAAGGTGGCGAGGAATTCATCCTTGAGCTGGTTGCTGTGGGCCAGTTGCGTGTTGAGCACTTCGAGTTTCTGGCTGGCGTCGAACAGGATTTGCGCCTGTTGCTCGCGCATCGAATTGATCCGGTCGGCCAGCGCCAGGGACAGCAAGGCCACTTCCAGTGCCGAGCCGATCTGGCTGGCGTACATCGTGAGGAACACATTGGGCAGGTAGCCCAGCACCATCATCGTATTGACTACACCGCCCAGCAGGAACGCGGTCCAGGCGATGATGAAGTAGCGCGCCATGCGCTGGCCGCAATACCAGGCCTTGATGGCCGCGACGAAGATGGTCACGGTAAAGACCAGCGCCAGGGCGGTGGCCAGGCGCAGCGCCAGCGCATAACTGGTGAACAATGCCAGCACCATCACCACCCCGCCGCTGACCGCCAGGGCGAGCAACAGCCGGTTGATCCAGCGACTGTAAAGCGCGGTGTGCAGAAAACTGCGGGCAAAGAGGCTGCCGAACAGCGCCGCCGAACCGATCAGGAAGGGCACCGCCGCGTTCGCCCACCACGGGTTATTCGGCCAGAAATACTGCACGGCCACACCGTTCACCGACAGCTGATACAGGCCGAACGAGGCGATATAGAGGATGTAATAGAGGTAGCTGGTGTCGCGCACGCTCAGGTAGATGAACAGGTTGTAGATCAGCATGCCGAGCAGCACGCCGTAGATCACACCCAGCACGTACAGGCGCAATGGCTGTTCTTCGAGGTACGCGGTGGTGGACCAGAGGGTCAGCGGTGCCTGGATCGAGCCCTGGCTTTGCAGGCGCAGGTACAGGGTTTCCTGCTGGCCAGGGACGAAGTCGAGCTTGAACAGGTAGTTGCTCTGGCGGATTTCGCGGCTGGAAAACGGCAGGATGCTGCCGGTGCGCGACACCAGTCGATAGTTGCCGACACTGTCAGGCTCGTACAGCTCCAGTTGGTTCAGCGGCGGGTAAGCCAGTTCCAGCAGCCAGCGGCGCGGGGCATCCGGGCGCTGTGCACGGTAATGCAAATCGACCTTGAGCCAGAACACCGAGCGCGAATAGCCGGCATTCAATGTGGCTTTGTCGTGGGTCTTGAAACGACTGGCGAGGACCGGCGAGCTGATATCGCCAATGGTCAGGGCGCCACTGGGGTCCTCAAGGACTTGCATCACTTGGCCCAGGGGCAACCGCGTGGTGGTCTCGTTGAACTCGACTGCGCCGGCCAGCATCGGCAGCCCGGTCAACAGTAACATCAGCAAATAGCGCATAGAGCCCCAGCGTGACCTGTCCGGTTATGTCAAAAGCCTCCATTCCTTTTGAGCAGACGTAAACCGGCGATACAGTTATTGGTTTGAATCCACTCTAGCATAGCCATTACAGGCCAAAAGACACCATTGAAATAATTTTTTGAAAGGCTCTAGAGCGGGCATTACAGGGCATTTGACCTGTATTTCACGATGATAGCAAACAGCCATTTCCACCTTCGCCTCCGCTAAAAATTCAACCATCGCCCGACAGCCACCCAAAAAGCGTTTGGTGGTAAGCTCGCGCACCATGAATATCTACAGCTCTCGCCCCGTTGTCCTCTGTCTCTCCGGCCATGATCCCAGTGGTGGCGCCGGCTTGCAGGCAGATATCGAAGCCCTGCTCGCCCAGGGCTGTCATGCGGCCCCGGCCGTCACCGCGCTGACTGTGCAGAACACCGTCAACGTCAGCGATTTCCGCGTGCTGGATCGCGAGTGGGTGCTGGCCCAGGCCAACGCCGTGCTCGGTGACTCCGAAGTGGCCGCGGTGAAACTGGGCATGCTCGGTTCCCTGGAGATGGTCGACACCGTGGTCGAACTGCTCAAGGCGCACCCGCATTTGCCGGTGGTCTGCGACCCGGTGCTGCGCGCCGGCGGCGGCGGCAGCCTGGGCAAGGACGAGGTCGGCTACGCCATGCGCGAGCGGCTGTTGCCGCTGTCGTTGATCGCCACCCCCAACCTGCCTGAAGCGCGCATCCTCGCCGAATTGCCCGAGGGCACGGCGGACGAATGCGCCGCAAAGCTGCTGCCCTTCATCAAGCACCTGCTGATCACCGGCGGCCATGGCGACGAGCACGAAGTGCACAACCGCCTCTACAGCCGCGACGGCACACACCAGACCTTTACCTGCCAGCGCCTGCCCGGCAGTTATCACGGTTCGGGCTGCACCCTGGCCAGCGCGCTGGCCGGTCGGTTGGCACAAGGCGAAGGGTTGGTCAGCGCGGTGCAATCGGCCCTCAACTACACTTGGCGCACCCTGCGTGACGCTGAACAACTCGGCCAGGGGCAATTCGTGCCTCGTCGTCTGCCGCTGGATTTCTGCTCGTAACACCAAGAGGCCTGCCCGATGAAACTACGTGGCCTTTATGCCATTACCGACAGCCAACTGTTGGCCGGCAAGTTCCTGGCCTACGTCGAAGCGGCGTTGGACGGTGGCGTGACCCTGCTGCAATACCGCGATAAAAGCAGCGACGAAGCGCGCCGCCTGCGGGAAGCCGAAAAACTGCGGGAGCTGTGCTCGCGCTACAAGACCCAACTGATCATCAACGATGACGCCGAACTGGCCGCACGCCTCGGCGTCGGCGTGCATCTGGGCCAGACCGACGGCCCGCTGACCCCGGCCCGTGCGCTGCTCGGTTCCAAGGCGATCATCGGCTCCACCTGCCACAGCCAGATCGAACTGGCCGAGCAGGCTGCCCGCGAAGGTGCCAGTTATGTAGCCTTCGGCCGCTTCTTCAATTCCAACACCAAGCCCGGCGCGCCGGCAGCCACCGTTGAACTGCTGGCCCAGGCCCGCGCGCGGTTGCACCTGCCGATCTGCGTGATCGGCGGCATCACCCTGGAAAACGCCGAGCCGCTGGTGGCCCACGGTGCCGACTTGCTGGCAGTGGTCCACGGCCTGTTTGGTGCCGACAGCACCCAGGAAGTCACGCGCCGCGCCCGCGCTTTCAACGATCTTCTAAAATCTTGAATTCAGAGAACACGATCATGTCCCGTTCCGAAACCCTGTTTGCCAATGCCCAGAAACACATCCCCGGCGGTGTGAACTCTCCCGTGCGAGCGTTCAAGAGCGTTGGCGGCACCCCACTGTTCTTCAAGCATGCCGAAGGCGCCTACGTCACCGACGAAGATGACAAGCGCTACGTCGACTACGTGGGTTCGTGGGGCCCGATGATCCTCGGCCACAGCCATCCGGAAGTACTGGACGCGGTGCGCCAGCAGCTGCAACACGGCCTTTCCTATGGCGCACCGACCGCCATGGAAACCGAGATGGCTGACCTGGTGTGCTCCATCGTGCCCTCCATGGAGATGGTGCGGATGGTCAGCTCCGGCACTGAAGCCACCATGAGCGCGATTCGCCTGGCCCGTGGGTTTACCGGCCGCGACAGCATCATCAAGTTCGAAGGCTGCTACCACGGCCACTCCGACAGCCTGCTGGTCAAGGCCGGTTCCGGTGCGCTGACCCAAGGCGTACCGAGCTCCGCCGGGGTGCCGGCCGCGTTTGCCAAACATACCCTGACCCTGCCGTTCAACGACATCGCTGCCGTCGAGCAGATGCTCAGCGAAGTCGGCCAGGAAGTGGCGTGCATCATCGTCGAGCCGGTGGCCGGCAACATGAACTGCGTGCCGCCGGCGCCGGGCTTCCTGGAAGGCCTGCGGGAACAGTGCGACAAGCACGGCGTGGTGCTGATTTTTGATGAAGTGATGACCGGCTTCCGCGTTGCCCTCGGCGGCGCCCAGGCTTACTACGGCGTCACGCCGGACCTGAGCACCTTCGGCAAGATCATCGGCGGCGGCATGCCGGTGGGCTGCTTCGGCGGCAAGCGCGAAATCATGCAGCACATCGCGCCGCTGGGCCCGGTGTACCAGGCAGGCACCCTGTCGGGTAACCCGCTGGCCATGGCCGCCGGCCTGACCACCCTGCGCCTGATCAGCCGCCCGGGCTTCCACGCCGAGCTGACCGACTACACCACTCGCCTGCTGGACGGCCTGCAACAGCGCGCCGATGCCGCCGGCATTCCGTTCGTGACCACCCAGGCGGGCGGCATGTTCGGCCTGTACTTCAGCGGCGCCGACGACATCGTCACCTTCGACGACGTGATGGGCAGCGATGCCGACCTGTTCAAGCGCTTCTTCCACCTGATGCTGGAAGGGGGCGTGTACCTGGCACCGAGCGCTTTTGAAGCCGGCTTCACCTCGATCGCCCATGGCGACGCCGAGCTGAAACTGACCCTCGATGCCGCCGAGCGCGCCTTCGCCGCCTTGAAATAAGCGGCGCAAAAATCCGACGTCGCCCCTCGCGGCGTCAGATTTGCTACTTTGCTTACAGACATTTCCGTCTTTTTTCGAGAATTCACCTGCAATCCGGCAGATAACTTGCCCACGCAGCAGAAAAACGAGTAAAGACTTTGTAAGCAGGTGCCTGCTTATTTCATAATGCGCGCTTATTGGATCCCCCCGTGGGTCCCGCGCCCCGTCAGAGGTAAGTCGATTCCCATGAAACGCACCGGCCGCACCCTGGTTCTGGGCTGCCTGTTGCTCCTTCAGCCGCTGCTGGCGTATGCCCAGGCAGGCGGCAACTCGTTGTTAATCCCAGCGATGGGTCGTTGCACCCTCAATACCCAGCCGGAAAGCCAGGCCGAAGCCCTGAGCGCGTGCCAGAAACAGGCCGATGGCGGGGATGCGCAGGCGCAATACGAGTTGGGCGAGTACTTCTACGACAGTAAAAACCCCGCACGCGACCTCAACAAAGCCTTGAGCTATTTCGAGAAAGCCTCGTTGCAGGGCCACGCCCAGGCGCAATTCCAGCTGGGCACCATGTTTTTCCACGGCGAAGGCGTACCGGCCAATAACGTCCAGGCGTACATCGTGCTGAAAATGGCGGCGGTGAACGGCGCCGAAGATGCACTGGACACGGCCGACGAAGTGGCCGAACACATGCAGCGCGACGAACTGGAAGTGGCTACCCAAGTGCTGGGACAGATTTTCCGCAACTACCTGCAGGAACTGCAGAGCGCAGATGGCAGCTCGCCGTTTTCGCCGCTGCCGGATCCTTCAAGGTGATAACAGATAACCCTGTCGATGCGCCTTCGGGCCAGCTACATGGGCAATCGTCATACCGGCACTCGCCATTCGCCGCACTGATCGAACATACAAAAGCCCTTCTCGGGTGCAAGCAACCGGTGTCACCCGATCAGTGATCGGATCGATAACTTCGGCGAGGATTTGCCCGGCCGCCAGGTAATCCCCTACCTTCGCGCAAAACACAATCAAGCCTCCCACTGGGCTCACCACCGGTTCTACTCCCGCCAACGGCGTTGGCGCATTCAGTAATGGCGGTAGCGGTGGTGCCTGGCCGTCAATGGCTCCCCGTTGAATCAAGTAGTCGATCAACGCCTGGCAATCCTGACGCGCCAGTCCGTGATCCACATCGGCAACACCCCGCAGCTCTACAGTCACAGCAAACCCCGGTGCCGAAAAGCGCCCGGGAAAACGCGCCTGCATGTGCGCCCAGAACAACGTAAAACACTCATCGAACGATTGCCCGCCGGCCTCTTTGGCCAAAAAACACGCCCTGGCTCCCAGGTAACGGGCCAAAGGCTCCACGTGCAACCAGAAATCCGGCGACAAATACAAATGCTGCACGGCCTCGAAATCGCAATGAAGGTCCAGCACGATATCGGCATCGCAAGCCAGCGTTTGCAGGGTCAAGCGCATGGATTGCAACTGTGTCGCCGGCTCCTGGCTGGCCAGTGTTTGCAGCAAGGCGCCACGGATCAGTTGCAGATTGGCGCCCGGTTCATCCGCCAACAGGGCTTCGACGCGATCACCGACCTGCTGGCTGACGTCGAGGAAGAAACGATTGAAGTTTTCCCGACTGTCGTTATCGAAGCGCCCCTGGGGCACATCCATCAACACTTGCTCCAACCCCAGCGGATTGGCCACCGGCACCACCACAACCGACCAACGCATCAACCCTGCTGCCTCCAGGTGCGCCAGCCGCTGCTTCAGATGCCATAAGACCAGCATGCCCGGCAGTTCATCGGCGTGCAGGGACGCCTGGATATAAACCTTGCCGGCTGCATTGGCCGGGCCGTAATGAAAACTGCGAATCTGTCGCGTCGTCCCCGGTACGACCTCCAACAACTCATGCACGTGGGTCTGCATTTCGATCTCCTATCGGGCCGCATCCAGAAAACGCAGCCAGCGCCGTTCAGCCAGGCGAAACAAACCTACCAAGGCAAAGGTAATGCACAGGTAAAGGGCTGCTGCGAAGCCGAATGATTCAAAGGTCAGGAAGGTTGCGGCGTTGGCATCCCGTGCCACTTTCAGGATATCCGGCACCGTGGCGGTGAACGCCAACGTGGTGGAATGCAACATGAAAATCACCTCATTGCTGTAGTAGGGCAATGAGCGGCGCAATGCGGATGGCATGATCAGGTGGACATACAGCTTCCAGCCGTCGAACCCCAGGGATCGGGCGGCTTCGACTTCACCACGAGGCATCGCCCGAATGGCGCCCGCGAGAATTTCCGTGGTGTAGGCGCCGGTATTCAGGGCAAATGCCAACAGCGTACAGTTCAGCGCCTCACGGAAAAACGCATCCAGCACGGGCTGTTCACGCACGGCGGCAATGCTGTAGATCCCGGTATAAAAGATCAGCAACTGGATATACAGCGGCGTGCCGCGAAACAGGTAGGTGAAGCATTGCACCGGCCAACGCAGCCAGCATCTGGATGACACCCTGGCGATGGACAAGGGCAGTGCCAGCAGTAGGCCAAGACACAGCGAGGCACTGGTCAGCCATAGGGTCATGGCCAGGCCGGTAAGTTGTTGACCGTCGGAATAGATGAACGGCCGCCAGTATTCCTGGATCAACTCGATCATGGTGACGACTCCTGCGCACCGACGCCGTAACGACGCGCCAGCCAGCGCAAGGCAAGGTTTGAAACGCTGCTGAGCAACAGGTAGATCAATGCGGCCATCAGCAAAAAGGCCAATAACTGCTGGCTACTTTTGCCCGCTACCTGGGCGACCTTGACCAAATCCGCCAAGCCAATGATCGACACCAGCGCAGTCGCCTTGAGTAAAACCATCCAGTTATTGCCCAGCCCCGGAAGGGCGAACCGCATCATTTGCGGGAATATCACGTGCACGAAGCCCTGACTGAAGGTCATGCCCAAGGCCTTGGCGGCCTGGAACTGGCCGCGAGGTACAGCCAGCAGGGCACCACGAAAGGTTTCGGTGAAATAGGCGCCGTAGATAAACCCCAAGGTGAGTACGCCTGCGCTGAATGGGTCGATTTCGATGTAGGCCATGCCCAGTTCCTGCGTCAGACGACTCAAACCGGTTTGCACCCCATAGAAAATCAACAGCATCAACAGCAGGTCGGGCACCCCGCGAATCAGAGTGGTGTAGAGCTGTGCGCAGAGGCGCCAGGCCCTGACCCTGGACAGCTTGGCGCCAGCACCGAGCAGGCCGAACGCCAGCCCCAGCAGCAGTGACAGTAGCGCCAGTTGCAGTGTGACCCAGACACCGCCCAACAAGAGTGGCGCAAAACTGTCCAGGGTCGAGGTGAATTGAGTGAAGGTGGGCAACATGTTTGCGCTCTCGCTCGCCATTGAAGGACGGTCATTGACCGCTGAACATGTTCACACCCGGAAAATACTGGTCTTGCAGCCGAGCGTAGGTACCCTCGGCGTGCAGTGCCGCGAGGCCCTTATCCAGCAGGGCTTTCAGGGCATGATTGCCCTTGGCGATGCCGATGGCGCTTTTGGAGGGCATCAATGCACTTTCGATCGGCGGCCCGAGGACGAACCCCGCACCCTGGGCTGTGCGCATAAATCCGCTTTGCGCTTGCTGTGCATCCTGCAATGAGGCTTGCAGCCGCCCTGCCACGAGATCGGCATACACCTGTTCCTGATCGGCATAAGCCACGATCTTTATGCCCTGCCCGGCGAGCACTTGGCGGGCATAGACTTCCTGGGTACTGCCTTGCAGATAGCCAACAGCCGTACCCTTGGCCAGCTCAGCGCCGGGGCGGAGCACCATGGCGGTGGGGCTGGAAAATACCTCCGAGGAGAAATCAATCACCTTTTCTCGTGCGGCGGTGACCGTCACTGAGGCGAGGATGGCGTCGATCTTGCCGGCATTCAGACTGGGAATCAGCCCGTCAAAATCACTTTCAACCCATTGGCAGCGAACACGCAACTGAGTGCAGAGGGCGTTACCGATATCAACTTCGAACCCCGTCAACGTGCCTTTGTTATCTTTATAGGCAAAAGGCGCGTAATTGGGATCAACACCAAAACGGATGACGGTATAGTCATTGGCAAACAGTGGCGTGTTTAATAAAAGAACAGCGAATAACATCAGGATTGTTTTTTTCATTATTGTATTCCTCGTTATTAAATAAACAGCGAGACTGACTACACCTCGATAAGCGGAATCTCTCGCCGGACCAATAAAGAATCAACGGGTGCATCAAACTCCCGTGCCATTCGATGCCCCGAATACACCGCAGCAGCAATCGTGCCGGGCGCCACGCAATCGCCGATCAACGTCAGCGTGCCGATCCCGGCCGCGCGCACCTGTTCGGGTGCGCTGTTCAACGCCTGATACAACGCCTGCTCGGGTTCGCGTGAGGTGACCAACAGCAAGGAAGCGGCGGGAATGAAGCGTGTCCGCTCGGTGTAGACGCACCCTGCGACAAGGCCTTCAGGCATACACCTGACCAACGTATGGGACGGGACGATCGTGACGTTCAGCTCCAGCAGGCGGCGCTGGATGCGGTGTTGCTCAAGGGTGTTGTGGGTCCAGGCCGCCACATCCGCCGCCGGGGTGACGAATATCACTTGCACGCCCCGCGCCACCAGCTGTTCAGCCAATACGCTGCCCATGTAATAGTGATCGTCATCGAACAGCAGCACCGGTGAAGCCGGCAGGACACCGGCCATCAGATCATCCGGCGTGATGACGGGCAGGCTTTCCAGGCCCGGTAACGGTTGACGCAAGGCTCGTCCCAACCCGTCCCGCCGCCAGCGGGAGCCGGTGGCGATAAATACATGCTCTGCGGCGAAGTCCAGGATGTCCTGGGCCTGCAATCGACTCTCCCGATAAATCTCAACCGACGCCAGGCGACTCAAGGCGTCCAACCGATAGTCGATTACCCGCCCCCAGCTCGCCAACCCTGGAAGCCGGGACTCCAGCGCCACCCGTCCGCCAAGGGTGCGCAAGCTGTCCACCAGCGCCACCTCCATACCCCGAACGCCCAGCATCCGCGCGCACTCCAGCCCTGCGGGCCCTGCGCCGACCACCAGCGCCCGCCCAGGGTGATGCGCACGATTGACCGACTCGGGGTGCCAACCGCGCCGCCACTCCTCGCCCATGGTCGGATTTTGCGTGCAGCGCAACGGCGTGCTGGTGTGGTCGCCACTGACACAGACATTGCAGCCAATGCATTCGCGAATCTCATCCGCTCGACCCTCTTCAATCTTCTTCGGCAAGAACGGGTCAGCAATCGAAGGGCGGGCCGCGCCAATCAAGTCCAGGACGCCACGGCGGACCAGCGAGACCATGGTGTCTGGCGAGGTGAACCGCCCGACGCCCACCACCGGCTTGCGGGTCAGAGCCTTCAGACCCGACAGGAAGGTCTCTTGATAACCCTCCGAGGCAAAGCGCGCCGTTACACTGTCGTTGGACCAATCGGCGACGTTGACGTCCCACAAATCCGGCAAGTCCGCCAGCATCGAGAATATTTCAGCGCCCTCTCCATCGCGAGACAGGCCGTCGACCCTCTGCTCGTCTACCGCCAGGCGCACCGCCACGGCACACCGATCACCCACCGCATCGCGGGTGTCTTCAATCAACTCGCGCAACAGCCGCACGCGGTTTTCCAGCACACCGCCATACTCATCAGTACGGCGGTTGTTGCGTGGCGTGAGGAAATGGAACGGCACGCCGAGGTCATGCCCGGCATAGACATAGATGATGTCAAACCCCGCGTCGCGCGCCCGCAGTGCGGCGGCACGGTGCATGGCGCGCAGTTGCTGGATATCGGCACGACTCATGGCCCGGGCCTGTACCGGGTCATAACCACGCACCGGCGTATTGGAGGGCGCCCAGGGAATCTCACGACTGTAGCGGTTGGGGGCCGAGTAACCATTGAATGCCAACTCTACGCCGGCCAGTGACCCGTGCTGGTGGACGGCCTCACACATTCGCGCCAGCGCCGGGATGTCGCGTTCATCCCACAAGCGCGCCTCTATGTAGGGAGAGAACTCGCTCAGCGGGCTGATCTCACATTCTTCAGTGCAGACTACGCCCCACCCACCTTCGGCTTTTATCCCGCGCATGCGTGCCATGGCGGAAGGATGCACATGGCCCATGCCATTGCAGTGGGGAACTTGATAAAAGCGGTTACGGGTGCGAACCGGGCCTATTTGTACCGGCTCAAACAAAATGTCATAACGAGGATCGCGCACAGGGCTACTCCCGAACAGATAAGTCCGTTGATGACTGCGTCATAAGAAATTCGGTGTTAACTAATGCCAGGCGATAAAACGCTAATACCCTTGTATTCCAGGGCAGAGCCTTTTTGATGGAGAGTTAATTAAAAAAGTGGAACTCACGTCCCATTGAAACAGGCTTTTTATTATTGATGTATTCATGGCGCCCTCTCTGCATAAACAAAATCTGCTGTTTTTTAAACAGAATGTCCATGCACGAGAGGCAAGAATCAGAAATGCCCTACAAAATAGTTGAACGTCACTTCTCAGGCATCGGCATCGGAAACGGCATGACATTGCTCATGCCCCGGGCCTCGCTGATTTTCGGCGTGCCCAGGCGCTCGACTTCATCGATGCGCACGATCGAATGCATCGGCACAAAACTGCGCACCACGCCTTCGAACTGAGCCTTGAGTTTTTCCTCGCCCGGGTCGACGACCAGCTGTGTGCGCTCGCCAAAGACGAACTCTTCCACTTCCAGGAAGCCCCACAGATCACTTTGATAGATCTGCTTGGCGTACATTTCGAACACCTGGCCCTGGTTAAGGAAAATCACCTTGTAGATTGGAGCTTCACGTTTGGTCATGGTGGGCGGGTAACACATCGGGGGATTTAAAAGAGGGCGCGAACTATAGCATGGCGTCCGATGCACAGTGCTAGGAACCTATCGGCATGCCCCCTATAATGCGCGGTTCTTTACCACCAGTTGACGATCCCCATGGCCAAGAAGCTTTACATCGAAACCCACGGTTGCCAGATGAACGAGTACGACAGCTCGCGCATGGTCGATCTGCTGGGTGAACATCAGGCCCTGGAAGTCACCGCTCGCGCTGAAGACGCCGACGTGATCCTGCTCAATACCTGCTCGATCCGCGAGCGGGCCCAGGACCGGGTCTACTCGCAGCTGGGCCGCTGGCGTGAACTGAAACTGGCCAACCCGGACATGGTGATCGCCGTCGGCGGTTGCGTGGCCAGCCAGGAAGGCGCCGCCATTCGCGACCGCGCACCGTACGTCGACGTGGTCTTCGGCCCGCAGACCCTGCACCGCCTGCCGGAAATGATCGACGCCGCGCGCATCACCAAGCTGCCGCAAGTCGACGTCTCGTTCCCTGAAATCGAAAAATTCGACCATTTGCCCGAGCCGCGCATCGACGGCCCAAGCGCTTATGTGTCGGTAATGGAAGGCTGCAGCAAGTACTGCACCTTCTGCGTGGTGCCATACACCCGCGGCGAAGAAGTCAGCCGCCCGTTCGACGACGTGCTGGCAGAGATCATTCACCTGGCCGAGAACGGCGTGCGTGAAGTGACCCTGCTGGGGCAGAACGTCAACGGCTACCGTGGCCAGACCCACGACGGGCGCCTGGCGGACCTCGCGGAGTTGATCCGCGTAGTGGCCGCCGTCGACGGGATCGAGCGGATTCGCTACACCACTTCGCACCCGCTGGAGTTCTCCGACAGCCTGATCCAGGCCCACGCCGAAGTGCCGGAGCTGGTCAAGCACCTGCACTTGCCGGTGCAATCGGGCTCGGACCGCATTCTCTCGGCGATGAAGCGCAACCACACCGCCCTGGAATACAAATCCAAACTGCGCAAATTGCGTGCGGCGGTGCCGGGGATCTGCATCAGCTCGGACTTTATCGTCGGCTTCCCAGGGGAAACCGAGAAAGATTTCCAGCAGACCATGAAGTTGATCGAAGACGTCGGCTTCGACTTCTCCTACTCCTTCGTCTACAGCCAGCGCCCGGGCACCCCCGCGGCAGACCTGCTCGACGAAACCCCGGAAGCGTTGAAGAAGGAGCGTTTGAACGCCCTGCAACACCGCCTCAACCAGCAGGGTTTCGAGATCAGCCGACAGATGGTGGGCTCGACCCAGCGCATCCTGGTGACCGACTACTCGAAAAAAGACCCTGGCGAATTGCAGGGCCGGACCGAGAACAACCGGATCGTCAACTTCCGCTGTGATAATCCGACGCTGATCGGGCAGTTCGCCGACGTGCACATCGACGCGGCACAACCGCACTCGCTGCGCGGTTCGCTGGTGTAACAATAATTCGGCCACCGGGAACCAATGTGGGAGCGGGCTTGCTCGCGAAGGCGGTGTATCGGGCAACGAACAGGCTGACTGCCCCATCGCATTCGCGAGCAAGCCCGCTCCCACATTAGAACGGTACCAGCTTCGGGCTATATAAGTGCTTTCGCACGCAGCCTGCTGGCGTTATCCTTGATTTCATCTTAATTGCCCCAGGGCGGCTAAAAACGACCTTGAACGCACCCATAGAACCACATCGTTTTCTCCTCGAGCCCTTTGAGGCTCGCCGTTTCGCCAATCTGTGCGGACAGTTCGACGAGCACCTGCGCCTGATCGAACAACGCCTGAGCATCGAGATCCGCAACCGCGGCAATCAATTCGAGCTGATTGGTGAACCCCAGCACACCACCTCGGCAGAAAACCTTCTGCGCCGCCTCTACCGGGAAACCAAAGGTAGCGAGCTGTCGCCGGAAACGGTGCACCTGTACCTGCAGGAATCCGCCGTGGAGGACCTGGCCAATAACCCGGTAGCCGAAGCCAGCGTCGCGTTGCGCACCAAGAAAGGCATGATTCGCCCTCGCGGCTTGAACCAGCAGCGCTACGTCAAAGAGATCCTGGGCAACGACATCAACTTCGGCATCGGCCCTGCCGGTACCGGCAAGACCTACCTGGCCGTGGCCTGCGCGGTCGACGCCCTGGAGCGCGAGCAGGTGCGACGCATCCTGCTGGTGCGTCCGGCGGTGGAAGCCGGCGAGAAGCTGGGCTTTTTGCCCGGCGACCTGGCCCAGAAGATCGACCCGTACCTGCGCCCGCTCTACGACGCGCTCTACGAGATGCTCGGCTTCGAATACGTGGCCAAGCTGATCGAGCGCCAGGTGATCGAGATCGCCCCGCTGGCCTACATGCGTGGCCGTACGCTGAACAACAGCTTCATCATTCTCGACGAAAGCCAGAACACCACCGTTGAACAGATGAAGATGTTCCTGACCCGGATCGGTTTCGGCTCCACCGCCGTGATCACCGGCGACGTCACCCAGGTCGACCTGCCCAAAGGCACCAAGTCGGGCCTGGCCCAGGTGATCGACGTACTCAAGGACGTGCCGGGGATCAGCTTCACGCACTTCATGCCCAAAGATGTGGTACGTCACCCGTTGGTGCAGCGCATTGTCGAAGCCTACGAGCGCTTCGAACACCGCGACGACCAACCGGCCAAGGACACTCGCCGCGATGCTTGAGCTTGACCTGCAGCTGGCCACCGAAGCGCCCGCCCCCAGCGAAGAACAGTTCCGCCAGTGGTGCACCCTGGCCCTGCGCCAGCGCACCGCCGACTCGGAGCTGACCATTCGCCTGGTGGACGAGCCCGAAGGCCGTGAACTGAATCACACCTGGCGACAAAAAGACTACGCGACCAACGTGCTGTCGTTTCCCGCCGACGTACCCGATGAGCTGCTGGATATCCCGTTGCTGGGCGACCTGGTGATCTGCGTCGAAGTGGTCGAGCGTGAAGCAAAGGAACAGGGCAAGGAACTTGAGGCCCATTGGGCCCATCTAGTCATCCACGGCTGCTTGCATCTCTTGGGTTACGACCATATAGACGATGACGAAGCCGAAGAAATGGAAGCACTGGAACGAACGTTGCTTGCAGAACTGGGTCATCGTGACCCGTATGCAGACGACGAAATTGCAACTACACCTAACTGAAACAATAAAGGATTTAGAGTAATCGCTATGAGCGAAGACCGATCGAGCAACGGGCAAAAGTCATGGCTGGGGAAACTCACCCAGGCCTTTGCCCACGAGCCGAAAAACCGCCAGGAGCTGCTGGAGCTGCTGCGCGAGGCGCATCAGAACAAGTTGCTGGACAGCGAAGCGCTGGCCATCGTCGAAGGCGCCATCCAGGTAGCTGACCTGCAAGTACGGGACATCATGGTTCCGCGCTCGCAGATGGTCAGCATCAAGGCGACCCAGACCCCTCGGGAATTCCTCCCGGCCGTGATCGACTCGGCGCACTCGCGCTACCCGGTGATCGGCGAAAGCCATGACGACGTCATGGGCGTCCTGCTGGCCAAGGACCTGCTGCCGCTGATCCTCAAGGAGAACGGCGACAGCTTCAACATCAAGGACCTGCTGCGTCCTGCCACCTTCGTCCCCGAATCCAAGCGCCTGAATGTGCTGCTGCGCGAATTTCGTGCGAACCACAATCACATGGCCATCGTGATTGACGAGTACGGCGGTGTAGCGGGTTTGGTGACCATCGAAGACGTGCTGGAACAGATCGTCGGCGACATCGAAGACGAGCACGACGTCGAAGAAGACAGCTACATCAAGCCGCTGCCCAGCGGTGATTTCCTGGTCAAGGCCCTGACGCCGATCGAGAACTTCAACGAGTTCTTCGACAGCGAATTCTCCGACGATGAATTCGACACGGTTGGCGGCCTGGTGATGAGTGCGTTCGGGCACCTGCCCAAGCGTAACGAGACCACGGAAATCGGTGCCTATCGCTTCCGCATCCTGAATGCCGACAGCCGCCGTATTCACTTGATCCGTTTGACACCTATTGCCCGCTAAGGACTGACATGCGCCGTATGATTGCACCCGGCTGGCCCGGTAACTTGCTGGCCGTGGTGGCCGGCGCCATCACTACCCTGGCGCTGGCGCCGTTCGACCTCTGGCCGTTTGCGCTGGTGGCGGCCGGGTTCTTTTATGCGGGATTGCGTGAACTGACGCCGCGCCAGGCCCTGTGGCGTGGCTGGTGTTTCGGTTTCGGCCTGTTTGGTGCCGGTACCAGCTGGATCTACTACAGCATTCACCACTTCGGCGGCGCTTCGGTGCTGCTGGCGGGCATGCTGATGCTGGCGTTTACGGCGGCCATTGCCTGGTTCTTTGCCCTGCCCGCCTGGCTGTGGGCGCGCTGGCTGCGCCGCAACGAAGCGCCACTGGCCGATGCCCTGGCCTTCGCGGCCTTGTGGGTTGGCCAGGAAGCGTTTCGCGGCTGGTTCCTCACCGGTTTTCCCTGGCTCTATTCCGGTTACAGCCAGCTCGACGGCCCTCTCGCCGGCCTCGCGCCGCTGGGCGGGATGTGGCTGATTTCCTTTGCCCTGGCGCTGACCGCCGCACTGATCTGCAACCTGCCGCGTCTGCTGGCGGCTAAGCGCAACCTGTTCATCGGTGCCGGCTTGCTGTTGTTGGTGGCGCCATGGGCTATCGGCCTGGCACTCAAGCATCACGCCTGGACCAGCCCCTCTGGCGCACCGCTGACCGTGGCGGCCGTCCAGGGCAACGTCGAACAAAGCATGAAGTGGGACCCCGAGCAGTTGAATGCGCAGCTCGCGCTGTACCGCGACATGAGCTTCAGCTCCAAGCCTGTCGACCTGCTGGTATGGCCGGAAACCGCCGTGCCGGTGCTCAAGGAATCCGTGGAGGGTTACCTGGGCATGATGGGCAAGTTCGCCGCTGACCGGCACACTGCGCTGATCACCGGTGTACCGATCCGCCAGGAAGTGCATCACCACAAGCGCTTCTTCAATGGCATCACGGTGGTGGGCGAAGGCGACGGCACCTACCTGAAGCAGAAGCTGGTGCCGTTTGGCGAGTACGTGCCGCTGCAGGACATGCTGCGCGGCTTGATCGCGTTCTTTGACCTGCCGATGTCGGACTTCGCCCGCGGGCCGTCCGACCAGGCTTTGCTGCAAGCCAAGGGCTATCAGATTGCGCCGTTCATTTGCTATGAAGTGGTGTACCCGGAGTTCGCCGCCGGCCTGTCGGCCCGCAGCGATTTGTTGCTGACCATCAGCAACGACACCTGGTTCGGCCGCTCCATCGGCCCGCTGCAACATTTGCAGATGGCCCAGATGCGCGCCCTGGAAGCCGGTCGCTGGATGATTCGCGCCACCAACAACGGCGTCACCGGGCTGATCAACCCGTACGGGCAGATCACCGTGCAGATCCCGCAGTTTGAACGCGGGATTCTCTACGGTGAAGTGGTGCCGATGCACAACCTCACCCCGTACCTGGAATGGCGTTCGTGGCCGTTGATCATCCTGTGCCTTGGCCTGTTTGGCTGGGCGCTGTTGGCGGGCCGGATGTCGAAAACGGTTTAACAGAAATACTCGGACGACAATGTGGGAGCGGGCTTGCTCGCGAATGCGATCTGTCAGTTAAAGCACCAGTGACTGACACACTGTATTCGCGAGCAAGCCCGCTGCCACATTTGCCCGGCGGTATTACCTGTAAAACATCCGGTAACCCACCTGCCCCACAGCTTCATTCAGCAACTGCCCGCTCTGCCATACCGACTTGAACTCCGGCATCCAGCCCCCCAATGGCCGGGCATTGTCCAAACCAAGAAACCCCACTGGCGCCGGAACAACCGTGAACCCGGCCTTTTCGAAGCTCCAGCGCGAGCGCGGCATATGCCAGGCCTGAGTCACGACCACCACACGCTTGATCCCCTGCGGCAGCAGAATCTCGGCACTCATCTGCGCGTTTTCCCACGTGGTACGGCTGCGCTCTTCCTTCCAGCGCACGCTCACGCCAAAGTCATCCTGCATCGATACCGCCATCAACTCCGCCTCGCTGGGCGGTGTGCCGTAGTGCAAGCCGCCGGTGGTCAGCACCGGCAAGCCCGAAGCCTTGGCCAGGCGGGCTGCATAGCGCTGGCGCTCAAGGCCGATACCCGTCGGCTGATCGGAGCCCCACGCCGGATCCCCGCGCTCACGCCCCGAGCCCAACACCACGATGGCATCAGCCCGCTGCGCCAGGGTCGCCCATTCGTCACGGGCCAGAGGCGGCTCGGTCTCCAGGGCCTTTGCGCCCCATTGAACCGCCACCGGCAGGCTCATCAGCAACATCCCGCCAAATCCCAGGGCAAAGCACACGGCCGCAAGCCGCGGTCGGCTGCGACGAAACCACCAGGCAAGGGCCAGCAACAGCAACAGGATGCCGGGCGGCAACAACAATTGTTTAATGAAATAGCGAATAGGCATCGGGCATCTCCAAAGATGCCCGAAGCCTAAGGTGTAACGGGGTTAAGCGACAATCTTTACAGGAACAGACGCTGAGAAGGCTACAGATCACTAACGCGGTACTTCACTTGAAACGCACGGACCGGAGTTTTTCCGGGCTGCGACCGGCCGAAAAATCCTTGAGCCATACCACCTTGGCCGATCGCGAAAACTCCTGGGCTGGCGGGGAGGCCATGCCATGGGACGCGCGATGCTCATTCAATTCCAGATACACCCTGATCACGTCCAGCTCTGCCTGGCTCAAGCCACGCAGTTCCAACTCCAGAGGCCGTTCATCACACAATCGGCCTGCGGTTTTTGCTGCATCCAGTGCTCGACCCAAACGGTCGATCAGTCCTTCGTACACCTGCGGTTTCGTTAAAGTTCGCTGCGAATCAACCATCCCTCACCTCATTGAAGATAAGACTCACTCCCCACTAAACAGCGTAGTCCTGCTTGCCCTGCCTGCCTGGCGCCGCGACCAACGGCCTCGGCGGCGCAATCAGGGTTTCCCTCGATAGAGTGGGGTCATGTATGCTACGGCGCTTCCTGTAACTCCACTTCCCGCAGGGTTTGGGCACGGACGCGCCGCTTTTTGGTGTCGATCAACCTGAACGTTGCACCGAAGAGGATTAGGCCACCCCTATTCAGTTCAAAAGTAGCCATGCACGAACAATATCAGCCCCGTGAAATAGAAAATGCCGCCCAGTCGTTCTGGGATGAGCAAAAGTCCTTTGAAGTCAGTGAACAGCCAGGCAAGGAGACTTTCTATTGCCTATCGATGTTCCCTTACCCCAGCGGCAAGCTACACATGGGGCATGTGCGCAACTACACCATCGGCGACGTCATCTCCCGCTACCAGCGCATGCTGGGCAAGAACGTCCTGCAACCCATGGGTTGGGACGCCTTCGGCATGCCGGCGGAAAACGCCGCGATGAAGAACAACGTAGCGCCCGCCAAGTGGACCTACGAAAACATCGCCTACATGAAGACCCAGCTGCGCAGCCTGGGCCTGGCGGTGGACTGGTCCCGCGAGGTGACCACCTGCAAGCCTGATTACTACCGCTGGGAACAATGGCTGTTCACTCGCCTGTTCGAAAAAGGCGTGATCTACAAGAAGAGCGGCACCGTGAACTGGGACCCGGTGGACCAGACCGTACTGGCCAACGAACAAGTGATCGACGGCCGCGGCTGGCGTTCCGGCGCGCTGATCGAAAAGCGCGAAATCCCGATGTACTACTTCAAGATCACCGCCTACGCGGATGAACTCTTGTCGAGCCTCGATGATTTGCCGGGCTGGCCCGAGCAGGTCAAGACCATGCAACGCAACTGGATCGGCAAGTCCCGTGGCATGGAAGTGCAGTTCCCCTACAACGTCGACTCCATCGGCGCAGAAGGTGTACTGAAAGTCTTCACCACCCGTCCGGACACCCTGATGGGCGCGACCTACGTCGCCGTGGCCGCCGAACACCCGCTGGCCACCCAGGCCGCACAGAACAACCCTGAGCTGCAGGCGTTCATCGCCGAATGCAAGGGCGGCAGCGTCGCCGAAGCCGACGTCGCCACCCAGGAGAAAAAAGGCCTGCCGACCTCGTTGTTCGTCGAGCACCCATTGACCGGCGAGAAGCTGCCGGTGTGGGTCGCCAACTACGTGCTGATGCACTACGGTGATGGCGCAGTAATGGCTGTGCCGGCCCACGACGAGCGCGATTTCGAATTCGCCGTCAAATACAACCTGCCGATCAAGTCCGTGGTGCGCACCAGTTCGGGCGACACCAACCCGGCTCCGTGGCAGGACGCGTACAACGAACACGGCACACTGATCAATTCCGGCGAGTTCGACGGCCTGGATTTCGAAGGCGCCTTCGACGCCATCGAAGTCGCGCTGATCAAGAAAAACCTCGGTGCCTCGCGCACCCAGTTCCGCCTGCGTGACTGGGGCATCAGCCGCCAGCGCTACTGGGGCTGCCCGATCCCGATCATCCACTGCGAAACCTGCGGTGACGTGCCGGTACCGGAAGACCAACTGCCGGTCGTATTGCCCGAAGACGTGGTGCCGGACGGTGCTGGCTCGCCATTGGCGCGCATGCCCGAATTCTACGAGTGCACCTGCCCGAACTGCGGTGCCCCGGCCAAACGCGAAACCGACACCATGGACACCTTCGTGGAGTCTTCGTGGTACTACGCCCGCTACGCCTCGCCGCACTATGAAGGCGGCCTGGTGGAAAAATCCGCGGCCGACCACTGGCTGCCGGTAGACCAGTACATCGGCGGTATCGAACACGCCATCCTTCACCTGCTGTACGCGCGCTTCTTCCACAAGCTGATGCGTGATGAAGGCCTGGTGAGTTCCGACGAGCCGTTCAAGAACCTGCTGACCCAGGGCATGGTGATTGCCGAGACTTATTACCGCCGCGAAGCCAATGGCGCCTACACCTGGTTCAACCCGGCAGATGTCGAGCTGGAGCGTGACAGCAAGGCCAAGGTGATCAGCGCCAAGCTGAAATCCGACGGCCTGCCGGTGGAAATCGGCGGCACCGAGAAGATGGCCAAGTCGAAGAACAACGGCGTCGACCCACAGTCGATGATCGACCAGTTCGGCGCGGACACCTGCCGCCTGTTCATGATGTTCGCCTCGCCGCCTGACATGAGCGCGGAATGGTCGGACTCCGGCGTCGAAGGTTCGCATCGCTTCCTCAAGCGCGTCTGGCGCCTGGCGCAAGCCCATGTCAGCCAAGGCTTGCCGGGCAAGCTGGACGTGGCGACCCTGAGCGATGAGCAAAAAGTCATTCGCCGCAGCACCCACCTGGCCATCAAGCACGCCAGCCAGGACGTGGGCCAGCACCACAAATTCAACACCGCCATCGCCCAGGTGATGACGCTGATGAACGTGCTGGAGAAAGCGCCGCAGGCTACCGAACAGGACCGCGCACTGGTACAGGAAGGCCTGGAAACGGTCACCCTGCTGCTGGCGCCGATCACGCCACACATCAGCCACGAACTGTGGAACCAGTTGGGCCACAGCGGTGCCGTCATCGATGCCGGCTGGCCGGTACAGGATGACAGCGCCCTGGTACAGGACACGCTGCAACTGGTGATTCAGGTCAACGGCAAGCTGCGTGGCCAGATCGACATGCCGGCCAGCGCCAGCCGTGAAGACGTCGAAGCCGCCGCCCGTATCAATGAGAACGTGCTGCGCTTCACCGAAGGCCTGACGATCCGCAAAGTGATCGTGGTGCCCGGCAAACTGGTCAATATCGTCGCTAGCTAATCGGATCGGGCGCCGAGGGAATAACCCTGGCGCCGAACAAAACCTCCAGGGCCTCGATAAGGCCCACATGGTTTCAAGGGGAGCATCAAAATGATCAAACGCAATCTGCTGGTTATGGGCCTTGCCGTGCTGCTGAGCGCTTGCGGCTTCCAGCTGCGCGGCACCGGCACCACCGAACTGGCGATCAAGGAACTGGACGTCACCGCCCGCAACTCCTACGGCGAGACAGTGCAACAGCTGCGCCAGGTCCTGGAAAACAGTGGCGTCAAAGTCTATTCAGGCGCGGCTTACAAACTGAACCTGGTGGATGAAAAAGAAGAGCAGCGCAGCCTCAGCTACGCCAGCGCCGGGCGTGCTTCGGACATTGAGCTGAGCACCACGCTCTTCTTCGAAATCCAGGGCCATGACCACCTGCCGCTGATGGGCGACAAGATCCAGATACAGAAAGTCGTGAGCCACGACGGCAACAACCTGGTGGGTTCGGACTCCGAAACCATCCAGGTGCGCAAGGAAATGCGTCGTGAACTGGTGCAGCGCATGGTCCTGCGCCTGCAACTGATCACGCCGGAGCAACTGGATAAGCTGCAGCAAACCGCGGATGCCAAGGCCAAGGCAGATGCCGATGCGCTGAAAGCGGCGCAAGAGTATGAAGACAGCCAACCTAAACAGTCGCCTGTCGAAGTTCCTGTCGAGTAAGCCAGACGGGGCGCCCCAGGCGCCCCGTTCACCCTGCCTATGAAACTCGCCCCCGCCCAACTCGCCAAGCACCTGCAAGGCAGCCTTGCGCCCGTCTACATCGTCAGCGGTGATGACCCGCTGCTGTGCCAGGAGGCTGCGGACGCAATTCGCACCGCCGCCCGCCAACAGGGCTTCGATGAACGCCAGGTATTCAGCGCCGACGCCAGTTTCGACTGGGGTACGCTGCTGCAAGCCGGGGCGAGCATGTCGCTGTTCGCCGAAAAACGCCTGCTGGAACTGCGCCTGCCTTCGGGCAAACCCGGCGACAAAGGCGCGGCGGCGTTGATGGAATACTGCGCACGCCCTGCCGAAGACACGCTGCTGCTGATCAGCCTGCCCAAGCTCGATGGCAGTGCGCAGAAAACCAAGTGGGGCAAGGCGCTGGTGGAAGGTGGCCAGACTCAGTTCATACAGATCTGGCCGGTGGACAGCAGCCAACTGCCGCAGTGGATTCGTCAGCGCCTGTCGCAATCCGGGCTGAGTGCCAGCCAGGATGCGGTGGAGCTGATCGCGGCGCGGGTGGAAGGCAACCTGTTGGCCGCCGCCCAGGAAATCGAAAAGCTCAAGCTGATGGCCGAGGGTGGCCAGATCACCGTCGAAACCGTACAAGGCGCCGTGGCGGACAGCGCGCGCTTTGACGTATTTGGCCTGGTGGATGCGATCCTCAACGGCGAACCCGCCCACGCCCTGCGCATGCTCGAAGGGCTGCGGGGCGAAGGCGTCGAGCCGCCGGTGATTCTCTGGGCCCTGGCGCGAGAATTACGGCTGCTGGCCAATATTGCCCTGCAGTACAGCCAGGGCATCCCACTGGACAAGGCCTTCAGCCAGGCGCGACCACCGGTATGGGACAAGCGCAAACCGCTGATCAGCAAAGCCCTGCAACGGCACTCGGCGCAACGCTGGGCGCAATTGCTGCTGGAAGCCCAGCGCATTGACGCGCAGATCAAGGGGCAGGCGGCTGGATCGCCGTGGATGAGCCTGAGTCGTTTGTCACTTTTGATGTCAGGACAGCGCTTGGCGCTGCCTGCTGAATAGTCCTACGTATCGCTGGGCTGGACAGAATCCAAACTTCGGCAGATGATTCGCACCGCATCATCAACCCGCCAGAGAGTACCCATCATGAGCAAAAAGCCATCAAAGCATGGCCCCAACAAGGCCAAATCCATCATCGCCCAGCCGTTGTTCCGCAGTCGCCAGGAACGAGCCGGCAAAGGCAAAGGCAGCTACCGCCGCGAAGCCTTCCAGTCTAATAGCTGGGAGGCTTCTTACTTTCTGGCTGCCTGAAGGCAAGCGCCCCTCCGGCATGATAAGGTCTGTACCTGATTCGTATTCCCTGGACCTGTGCATGCCCTCTAGTCTTTCCCGTCGTTGGCACCTTCGCCAACTGATCGCTGCCTCCAGCCTCATTCTGTTAGTCGCCTGCGCGGAAAAACCCACCGCTGCCGATGCCCAACCCCTGCCCCCACTCCAGACTGCACCGGTAGCTGCGCCTGCCGTCGTTGCGCCACTGGTGGCAGACAATCTTGATATCCAGCCGACCCAGACCTTTGCCGAATGGCAGGCGGGGTTTCGCGTGGAAGCCTTGAAGGCCGGTATTACGCCGCAGGTTTTCGACACAGCCTTTGCCAATGTCGTACCCGACATGGCGGTGATCCGCGCCGACCGCAGCCAGCCGGAGTTCTCCCGCCCGGTATGGGAATACCTCGATGGTGCGCTGTCGCCGCTGCGGGTGCGCAATGGCCAGTCGCTGCTGGTGAAGTATGCCGACATTCTGCAACGCATTGAGGACCGTTACGGCGTCGACCGCCAGGCGCTGGTCTCGGTGTGGGGCATGGAGAGTAACTTCGGCCAGTTCCAGGGCAACAACTCGGTGATCCGCTCACTGGCGACCCTGGCCTATGAAGGCCGTCGCCCGGCCTTCGCCCAGGCGCAGCTGCTGGCGGCGCTGCAAATCATCCAGCATGGCGATATCGCCGCCGACCAGATGAAAGGCTCCTGGGCCGGGGCCATGGGCCAGACCCAGTTCATCCCGACCACCTATAACACCCACGCCGTAGACTTCGACGGTGACGGCCGCCGCGATATCTGGAACAGCCCGGCCGACGCCCTCGCCTCCACCGCGCACTACCTGCAAAGCTCCGGCTGGCAGAAAGGCCAGCCCTGGGGCTTCGAGGTGCAGCAACTGCCGTTGAATTTTGATTACGCCCTGGCCGATGGCAGCGTACGCAAGACCGTTGGCGAGTGGCTGAAACTGGGAATCCAGGTGCCGCCGGGCGCCAGTGTCCCGGCCAACGTCGACCAGCTTTCCGCCGCCCTGTTGCTGCCGGCCGGCTATCGTGGCCCGGCGTTCCTGGTGCTGGATAACTTCCGCGCGATCCTCAAGTACAACAACTCGTCGTCCTACGCGTTGGCAGTTGGCTTGTTGTCGGAACGCTTCAGGGGCGGTGGCTTGATTCGTGGGAGCTGGCCGAAAGATGAACTGCCGTTGACTCGCTCGCAGCGAATTGACTTGCAGACGGTGCTCAGTGCCAATGGTTACGACGCAGGCAACCCGGACGGTATCATCGGTGCGAATACCCGCAAGGCGATTCGTGCCGCGCAGCAGTCCCTGGGCTGGCCGGCGGATGGGTATCCGACGGTGAAGTTGCTGGAGTCGCTGCAAAGCCGATAGATCGGCGTATGGCTGCTACCGCATTCGCGAGCAAGCCCGCTCCCACATTTTGACCGTGCACTTCCTGAAGGAACGCGATCGAAATGTGGGAGCGGGCTTGCTCGCGAAGAGGCCTTTATCGGCGCTACAAAGTTCAGGCCTTAAACACCACATCCTGCTCCAACACCAACCGCTTCTCCCCCGCATCCAGCCGCACCCTGGCGCCCAACGGCAAGGTCAGGTTCGGGTTGCAGTGCCCGCTGCGCCAGCCGGACAGCACAGGAATGCACAACGGCCCGAAGGTCTGCTTCAGCAAGCGCTCAAGCGCAAGGCTATCAACCCCAGCCACATCCCCCACCACCACGCCCGCCACCTGGGCCAGCTTGCCCGCCAGGCGCAAATGGGTGAGCAACCGGTCAATGCGGTACAACGGCTCGTTCACATCTTCGATAAACAGAATGATGCCCTCGGCATCAATCTCGTAATCCGTGCCCATCACTGCTGCGATCATCGATAGATTGCCGCCCAGCAGCCGCCCACAGGCGATGCCTGGCTCGACGGTGGTCAGCGGGTAGGCCACAGGGTGAGCCAGCTGGCTGCCGGCCTTCACTTGCCCACGCAGCATGCTGAACAGCGACGACTCGGTAGGCTGTTGCTTTTCACCTAACAGGTCAGCGTTGAACATCGGACCATGGAAGGTGACGAAACCGGCGTACCGGTTGATCGCCAGGTGCAGGGCGGTGATATCGCTGTAGCCTACGAATGGCTTGGGGTTGGCCCGGAGCAGGTCAAAGTCCAGGCGGTCCAGCAGGCGTGGCGTGCCGTAGCCGCCGCGCAGGCAGAAAATCGCGTCGATGGTCGAATCGGCGAACGCCGCGTGCAGGTCATCAAGGCGTACCTCATCACTGCCGGCCAGATAGCCATCACGCTGGCTCACGCCCGGAAAGATCCGCAGTGTGTAGCCCCGGGCGCGCATCCATTGCGTGGCCGTGTCGATATCCAGCTCGGCCGGCCCGGCAGGGGCAATCAGTCCGATCACGCCTTCGGCGCGCAGCGCAGGTACCGCACAAGTGGTCAATTGAGTCGTCATCCATGGTTCTCCTCGTGTGGATTGCCCAAGGCACTCTAAACAGCAATGGTTGCAAACAGAAGAGGAAGAGTCAGTAGCAAATGTGGGAGCGGGCCTGGGTGGGAGCGGGCTTGCTCGCGAAGGCGGTCAGTCAGTCACCGGACAGGTCAACTGATCCAACGCATTCGCGAACAAGCCCGCTCCCACTCAAGCCGGCTCCCACATGGGTCCTGCAGTGTCCGGCGTTCCGCGTATCAGGACACCAGGCTGGCCTTGACCAGTTTCGCCTGCTCGTCGGCGTGGTACGAGGAACGTACCAGCGGGCCGGAAGCGACGTTCTTGAAGCCCATCTTGTAGCCTTCTTCGGCAAACCAGGCGAACACATCCGGGTGCACGAAGCGCTGTACCGGCAAGTGGCTGCGGGACGGCTGCAGGTACTGGCCGAGGGTCAGCATGTCGATGTCGTGTTCGCGCATGCGCTTCATGACTTCGATGACTTCTTCGTCGGTTTCGCCCAGGCCCAGCATCAGGCCGGATTTGGTCGGAATGTGCGGCATCATCTGCTTGAATTTCTGCAGCAGGGTCAGCGACCACTGGTAGTCCGAACCCGGACGCGCAGCCTTGTACAGGCGCGGCACGGTTTCCAGGTTGTGGTTGAACACATCCGGCGGCTCGGCGGCGGTGATTTCCAGCGCCACGTCCATACGGCCACGGTAGTCCGGCACCAGGGTCTCGAGCATCACGTTCGGCGACAGCTTGCGGATCTCGCGGATGCAGTCGGCAAAGTGCTGGGCGCCGCCGTCACGCAGGTCGTCGCGGTCTACCGAGGTAATCACGACATACTTGAGTTTCAGGTCGGCGATGGCGATGGCCAGGCTTTCCGGCTCGTTGACGTCCAGTGGCTTCGGCCGGCCGTGGCCAACGTCGCAGAACGGGCAACGACGGGTGCAGATGTCACCCATGATCATGAAGGTCGCGGTGCCACCGGAGAAGCACTCGCCCAGGTTCGGGCAGGACGCTTCTTCGCACACGCTGTGCAGCTTGTGTTTGCGCAGCAGGGCCTTGATGCGGTCGACTTCCGGCGAAACCGGGATACGCACGCGAATCCAGTCAGGCTTTTTCGGCAGTTCGGTGGTCGGAATGATCTTCACCGGGATGCGTGCAACCTTCTCGGCGCCGCGCAGCTTGACGCCGGCTTCTACCTTGGCACGCGGGGCCGGACGCTCGGTAACATCCAGCGTCGGGATCATGGTTTGCACTGCATCAGTAGTCATAATCAGTCGATTCCGCCCGTTAGGGTCGTCTGCTCAGCATAGTCGAGGTGTTTGACGAGCTGCGCGCGCAGCCGGGCACTTACCTCGGCAAATTCTAGTGGTGTTGCGTGATCGCTCAACTGGGTCATCGCCAAACCGGCGTAGCCGCAGGGATTGATCCGTCGAAACGGCGCCAGGTCCATGTCCACATTCAAGGCCAGGCCATGAAAGGAACAACCGTGGCGAATCCGCAAGCCCAGGGAGGCGATTTTCGCGCCATCAACATAAACCCCCGGAGCATCCGGCTTGGCCGCCGCGGTCACACCGTAGCTGGCCAGCAGCTCGATCAGGCATGACTCCATGCGACTGACCAGCTCACGTACGCCAAAACCCAGCCTGCGCACGTCCAGCAACAGATAAGCCACCAATTGACCTGGGCCATGGTAAGTCACCTGCCCGCCGCGGTCGACCTGCACCACCGGGATTTCTCCCGGCAGCAGCAAATGCTCGGCCTTGCCGGCCTGGCCCTGGGTGAAAACCGGCGGGTGCTCCACCAGCCAGATTTCATCCGGGGCTTCGGTGTCGCGCTCGTTGGTGAACCGCTGCATGGCGTGCCACACCGGTTCGTAAGCCATTTGGCCGAGCTCGCGAAAGCCCAGGGTCTGTGACATCACAACACCATGTGCACGAAGCCGGTAGCCCGCAGTTCGCTGTTGATGTTGTAGAGCTGGTCCTGGTCAGTCGCCACGATGTGCAACTGAATAGTGGTGTACTTGCCGTTGGTGCTTTGACGCTCATCCACACGGTCATGGTTGATCGTTGCGTGTTTCTTGACGATCTCGATGATCTTGTCCTTGTTGCCCACGCCCGTATCGCTGATCACCTTGACGGGATAGTCCACGTTTGGGAATTCGATCTTTGGCGCCTTTACTTCGGTATCGGTCATGGCGTAACGGCCTCGTAAGCGTAAGCCGTGGCGACGGGCATAACCCCGCGCCGGATCAGCGCGGGGTCATGCAGGTGCACACTATCAGTTGAACAAGCTGTAGAAGAATAGACGGATGCTATCCCACACGCGTCGGAAGATACCACCTTCGTCGACGGCGTCCAGAGCGATCAGATCGGCGCTGTGCACCACCTTGTCGTCCAGCTTCACTTCGACTTTACCAATCACATCGCCCTTGGCGATCGGTGCGACCAGTTGCGGGTTCATGGTCATGCTGGCCACCAGCTTCTTGAGCTGGCCTTTAGGCATGGTCAGGGTCAGGTCTTCAGCCAGGCCGGCCTTGACTTGATGGGTCGCGCCTTTCCACACAGGGGCTTGAGCCAGCTCGGTGCCTTTCTGGTAGAAGGTCTGGGTTTCGAAGAAACGGAAGCCATAGGTCAGCAGCTTTTGCGTCTCGGCCGCACGGGCCTGCTCGCTGTTGGTACCGAATACCACGGCAATCAGGCGCTGGCCGTCACGGACAGCGGACGACACCATGCAGTAGCCGGCTTCTTCGGTGTGGCCGGTTTTCAGGCCATCGACGGTCTTGTCACGCCACAGCAACAGGTTGCGGTTAGGCTGCTTGATGTTGTTCCAGAAGAACTCTTTCTGGGAGTAGATCGCGTAGTGCACCGGGTCGACACGAATGATCGCGCGAGCCAGGATCGCCATGTCGTGAGCCGACGAGTAGTGCTCAGGGTTCGGCAGGCCGGTCGGGTTCATGAAGTGGCTGTTGGTCATGCCCAGGTCGGCCACGGTTTTGTTCATCATGTCGGCGAACGCATCTTCGCTGCCGGCGATGTGCTCGGACAGGGCTACGCTGGCGTCGTTACCCGACTGGATGATGATGCCGTGCAGCAGGTCGCTGACGGTCACTTGCGAGCCGACCTTGATGAACATCCGCGAACCGCCGGTGCGCCAGGCGTTTTCGCTGACGGTCACCGGATCGTTTTCGCCGATCTGGCCGCGACGGATTTCCAGGGTCGCGATGTAGGCGGTCATCAGCTTGGTCAGGCTGGCTGGGGGCAGGCGCTGGTCACCGTTGTTCTCCACCAGCACGTTGCCGCTGGCGGCGTCCATCAGGACCCAGGCCTTGGCAGCCAGTTGCGGGGAAGCTGGCACCATTTCAACCGCCCAGGCGGCCGGGGTGATGATCAGCGAAAGAAGCAGGCACGTGCGTTTGGCTAAGGTGGTGATGTTCATCCGTCTCTCGAAATTGCTTATGGAAACTTGCCCTCGCGGGCAAAACTATTCAGACAGCCCGTCGCCAGACTGTCGCGTGTTCGGTTGCATGCCCACCCCTTGCCCCTGGGTTTTTATTGTTCAACGAGCCAACAACCAGGGCTCAAACCCGCATGCGAGCCTGAGCCATCAATCCTTTGTACTGCTTACTCGGCGGTGACCACGCTGGGTTGCCCCAGGTTGGCCAGGCGCACGCTGTTCTGCACTTGCGCAACTTCACTCGGCGAGCCGATCGGCCCCATGCGCACACGGTGCAGGGTCTGCTGGTTACGCACAATAGAGCTGATAAAGACTGGCGCGCTGACCATCCCGCTGAGCTTGGACCTTAGCAGCTCTGCCGCGTCCGGGTTGGCGAAAGCGCCGACTTGCAGGTACTGGCCGCCCACGGTAGAGGCTCCCGGTGCTGCATGCGGAATGACCACCGTGTCCGGGGCGTGCTGCGCCGGCGGCGGGGTCCACTGTTCGATCTTGCCGGCCGAGGCCGTGACTTGCGGTTGCGGGGTTTGCGGTTCGTTGAGCATCAACGGCGCCGGCTTGCCGCGCTGGGCCCAGTACTGGGCCGGGTCGATACCTTCGACCTTCACCCGGGCGGTGCCGATTTCGGCATACCCGAGTTTCTTGGCGGCGGCGTAGGACAAGTCGATGATCCGGTCCGAATAGAACGGCCCACGGTCATTGACCCGCAGGATTACCGAGCGGTTGTTGTCCAGGTTGGTCACGCGTACATAGCTGGGCAGCGGCAGGGTCTTGTGCGCCGCGCTCATGCCGTACAGGTCATAGACTTCGCCGTTGGCGGTGTTCTGGCCGTGGAACTTGGTCCCGTACCAGGACGCCGTACCCGATTGCACGTAGGTCTTGGAGTCTTGCAGCGGGAAGTAGTTTTTGCCCAGCACGGTATAGGGATTGGCCTTGTAAGGGCCGGTGTGCAGGGTCGGCGTGGCATCCGGGATCTTCGAAACATCCACATCCCACCACGGCGCGCCGTCTTTGTGGGCGCGGTTGATATCCAGCCCCGGCTGGGAGCGGATCGCCGTGCCAGCGGTTTTTTGCACCGGTGCACGACTGGTGGAGCAACTGACCACCAATAACGACAATGCGGCGTACGCCAACAGCTTCAGGGGTTTGTACATCGGTGATACCGGCATTACTTGACGCCCCGTGCTTGGACCAGCATGTCTGACAGTTGATGCACGGCCATGGCGTACATCACGCTGCGGTTATAACGCGTGATTGCGTAGAAATTCTTCAGGCCCATCCAGTATTCGGGGCCATTTTCGCCTTCGAGGCGGAACGCCGTCACCGGCATATCATCGCGTGGCGCATTCTGACTCGACCAGCCCAGCGCCCGCAACTCCCCGACCGTCTTGACCGGCTCGATACCCTGGGTCAGGCCTTCATCGGCGCGCTCACCGGTCACATCGGCGCGAATCACCACCGGCTCGCCGGCTACCCAGCCGTGACGCTTGAAATAGCTGGCGACGCTGCCGATGGCGTCATCGGGGTTGCTCCAGATATTGATATGGCCGTCGCCGTCAAAATCCACGGCGTAGGCGCGAAAGCTGCTCGGCATGAACTGCGGCAAGCCCATGGCCCCGGCGTAGGAGCCCTTGAGGGTCAACGGGTCGACCTGTTCTTCACGGGCCAACAACAGGAACTCGCGCAGCTCTTTGCGGAAGAATTCGGCGCGTGGCGGGTAGTCAAAGCCCAGGGTCGACAAGGCGTCGATCACCCGGTAGCTGCCGGTGTTGCGGCCGTAGAAGGTTTCGATGCCGATGATTGCCACGATCACCTGGGCCGGTACGCCGTATTCCTGCTCGGCGCGGGCCAGCACCGCTTCGTGCTGGCGCCAGAAGTCCACGCCCCGCGCCACGCGGGCGTCGGTCAGGAACATCGGGCGATATTCCTTCCACTGCTTCACGCGCTCGGCGGGCCGGGAGATGGCGTCGAGGATCGCCTGCTTGCGCTGGGCCTCGCGGAACACGCCCATCAGCTGTTCACCGGCGAAACCATAGTCACGGGTCATCTCACCGACAAACTCGGCGACCTGGGGCGAACCGTCGTAGTCGCCGGCCTGCGCTTCCTGCACAGCGGCTCCCAGCAGGCCCAACAGGCCCATCCAGGACACGTGCCGGGCAGCCCAGCCGCGCATTACTTGCATTGACATCTTCACCTTATTCAAACCTGTGCGATCCACTTACGATGGGTATGGATCGACATCAAAACCCCAAACGCTGACAGCAATGTCACCAGCGAAGTTCCGCCGTAGCTAATGAACGGCAACGGCACCCCAACCACCGGCAACAGGCCACTGACCATACCGATGTTGACGAAAACGTAAACAAAAAACGTCATGGTGAGGCTGCCGGCGAGCAATTTGCCAAACAGGGTTTGCGCCTGGGCAGTAATCACCAGGCCGCGCCCGATCAGCAGCAAGTAAATCAGCAACAGTGCGCAGATGCCCACCAGGCCGAACTCCTCGCCCATCACCGCGATAATGAAGTCGGTGTGGCTTTCCGGCAAAAAGTCCAGGTGCGACTGGGTGCCCAGCAGCCAGCCCTTGCCGAATACGCCGCCGGAACCGATGGCCGCCTTGGACTGGATGATGTTCCAGCCGGTGCCCAGCGGATCGCTCTCCGGGTCGAGGAACGTGAGGATTCGCTGCTTCTGGTAGTCGTGCATGAAGAAGAACCACATGGCCACGGCCACCGGCACGGCCGCGGCCAGCACGCTGAGGATCCAGCGCCAGCGCAGCCCCCCCATGAACAGCACGAACGCGCCGCCCGCCAGGATCAGCAGCGAGGTGCCGAGGTCGGGCTGGCGCACGATCAGGATAAACGGCACGCCGATCAATATCAGGCTGATGCCCACGTGCTTGAGCTGGGGCGGCAGTGTGCGTTTTGACAGGTACCAGGCGATGGTCGCCGGCATCAAAATCTTCATGAATTCCGACGGCTGGAAGCGAATCACCCCCGGGATGTTGATCCAGCGTGTCGCGCCCATGGCGTTGTGGCCCATGACATCCACCACCACCAGCAGCAACACCCCGGCGACATACCCCAGCGGCACCCAGCGCGCCATGAAACGCGGCTCCAGCTGGGCGATCACCACCATCGACAACAGACCCAGGCCAAACGACGACGCCTGTTTGATCAGCAAGTCCCAGTTCTTGCCACTGGCCGAATACAACACGAACAGGCTGCCGGCGGCCAGGGTCAGCAGCAGGATCAGCAACGGGCCATCAATGTGCATGCGCTGCAGCAAAGTGGCGCGGCGGCGCATCACATCCTCGCTGGAGAGGATGCGGTCAAAATTACTCTTCAAGGGCCGTAGCCTCCACACTGGATGGGGTGCCGCCATATTCGGGCTTGAGCTTGCCGTCTTCGGTCAACAGCCAGGCATCCATGACTTGACGCACCACAGGCGCGGCCACGCCGGAACCGGATTCACCGTTCTCGACCATCACCGCCACGACGATCTTCGGGTTGTCGGCCGGGGCAAAACCGACGAACAAGGCGTGGTCACGGTGGCGCTCCTGAACCTTGGAGCGGTCGTACTTCTCGCCCTGCTTGATCGCGACTACCTGGGCCGTACCGCTCTTGCCGGCAATCCGGTATTGCGCGCCGGCTGCCGCTTTACGAGCGGTACCCCGGGCGCCGTGCATCACTTGCTGCATGCCGTGGTTGACCTTGGTCCAGTCGGACGGGTCGCGCAGCACAATGTCGGGAATCGGGTTTTCGTCCACCGGGCGTTCACCCTCGATGGTCTTGGCCAGGTGCGGACGGTTCCACACCCCCTTGTTGGCCACCAGCGCGGTGGCCTGGGCCAGCTGCAGCGGCGTGGCCTGCATGTAGCCCTGGCCGATCCCCAGGATCAGGGTTTCGCCCGGGAACCAAGCCTGGCGCCGCGTCGCACGCTTCCACTCGCGGGACGGCATCAGTCCCGGGGATTCTTCGAACATGTCCAGGGAGACTTTCTGACCAAGGCCGAACTTGCCCATGTAGGCCGACAGCCGATCAATCCCCAGCTTGTGGGCCAGGTCATAGAAGTAGGTGTCGTTGGAACGCATGATCGCCGTATCCAGGTCCACATAGCCGTCTCCGGTGCGGTTCCAGTTACGGTATTTGTGATCGTAGTTGGGCAGCATGTAGTAGCCGGGGTCGAACACCCGGCTCGATGCCGTGACCACGCCCGAGTCCAGGCCGGCAATCGCTACCGCCGGCTTGATGGTCGAGCCCGGCGGATACAGGCCGCGCAATACGCGGTTGAACAGCGGCCGGTCGATGGAATCACGCAGCTCGGCGTAGGCCTTGAAGCTGATCCCGGTGACAAACAGGTTCGGGTCAAAACTTGGCTGGCTGACCATCGCCAGCACTTCGCCAGTGCTCGGATCCAGTGCCACCACGGCACCCCGACGCCCGCCCAGGGCCATCTCCGCCGCTTCCTGCAACTTGATGTCCAGGCTCAGCACGATGTCCTTGCCGGGCACCGGGTCGGTACGCTTGAGCACCCGCAGCACGCGGCCACGGGCGTTGGTCTCGACTTCCTCGTAACCCACCTGGCCGTGCAGTTCCGGCTCGTAGAAACGCTCGATGCCGGTCTTGCCGATATGGTGGGTGCCGCTGTAGTTGACCGGGTCGAGGGTCTTGAGCTCTTTCTCGTTGATCCGGCCCATGTAGCCGACCGAATGCGCAAAGTGCGCCCCTTGCGGGTAGTGCCGCACCAACTGCGCCACCACTTCCACACCCGGCAGCCGGAACTGGTTCACCGCGATCCGGGCGATCTGCTCTTCGGTCAGCTCGAACAGGATCGGCACCGGCTCAAACGGCCGGCGCCCCTGTTTCATGCGCTTTTCGAAAATCACCCGGTCTTCCGGCGTCAGTTGCAGCACCTCGACGATCACATCGAGGATCTGCTGCCAGTCACCGGAGCGTTCGCGGGTCATGCTCAGGCTGAAGCTGGGCCGGTTATCCGCTACCACCACGCCATTGCGGTCGAAAATCAGCCCACGGGTCGGCGGAATCGGCTGCACGTGCACCCGGTTGTTTTCCGACAATGTGGAGTGATAGTCGTACTGGATCACCTGCAGGAAATACAGGCGCGCAATCAGCACCCCCAGCAATGCCACCACCAAAATCGCGCCAAACACCACCCGCGCGCGTACAAGACGTGCGTCTTTCTCGTGGTCCTTGATGCGGATCGGCTGGGTCATCAGGCAGGGCGCAGATTATTTGTGGTAAGGGTGCCCGGACAGAACTGTCCAGGCGCGATACAGCTGTTCACCGATCAGAATTCTTACCAGCGGGTGCGGCAGTGTCAGGGGCGACAGCGACCAGCGCTGGTCCGCCCGCGCGCACACTTCCGGCGCCAGCCCCTCGGGGCCGCCGACCATGAAGTTGACCGTGCGCGAATCCAGGCGCCAGCGATCCAGTTCCACCGCCAACTGCTCGGTGCTCCAGGGCTTGCCGTGCACTTCGAGGGTCACGATCCGCTCGTTGGGCCCGACCTTGGCCAGCATGGCTTCGCCTTCCTGACGGATAAAGCGGGCCACGTCGGCATTCTTGCCCCGGGTATTGAGCGGTATTTCCACCAGTTCCAGCGCCAATTCGGATGGCAGGCGCTTGGCATATTCATGCCAGCCTTCTTCCACCCACTTGGGCATGCGTGAACCGACAGCGATCAGACGCAGGCGCACAGCCGTTCCTTATTCCTGGTCTTTGTTGAGCTTGTCGAAGTGCGCGTGGCCGACTTCAGGGCTGTGGTGCTTGCCATCGGCGGCACGGCTCTGCTCGGCGCCTTTCCATAGACGCTCCAGGTCGTAGAACTGACGGGCGTTGCTGGTCATCATGTGAACGATCACGTCGTCCATGTCCAGCAGTACCCAGTCGCTGTCGCCCTTGCCTTCTTCACCCAATGGCTTGACGCCCTGGGCTTTGACCGCTTCGCGAACCTTGTCCAGCATCGCGCCGATCTGGCGGTTGGAGGTACCGGTGGCGATGATCATGAAGTCGGTGATGCTCTGCTTGTCGCGCACGTCCAGGACCTGGATGTCCTGGGCCTTCACGTCTTCCAGGGCAGCCACGGCAACCTTCACCAGCTCTTCGCCGGCCAGCTCAGGGCCGGTGTGGGCTTCTACTGGCAGAGGAGCGCTCTTGAACGTGCCTTTGCGCTTAACTTTGCTTACGTCTTTGTTCGTCATATAAAACTCGTTTTGCTCGTATGTTCGGGCGCTCGCTGCACGACTGTTCGTGCGTTCAAGCGCGCCTTTTCAGTTCGACGCACGGTAAAGCCCGTGCGCATCGATGTAGGCCAGGACCGCGTCAGGCACCAGGAAACGTACCGACTTCCCGCTGGCCAGCAGTTGACGGATCTGGGTGGCAGACACCGCAAGCGGGGTTTGCCAGACGAATGCAATATTCCCGCTCGGCCCGGTCAGGGCCAAAGGGTCACTTACCGACCGCGCCGCCAGCAGGTTGCGCAAGGCATCCGGCGATTCTGCGTCGGCATCCGGGCGTTGCAGCACCAGGATGTGGCAATGCTGGAGCAACTCTTCCCAGCGATGCCAAGTGGGCAGGCCGCAAAACGCGTCCCAGCCCAAAAGTAGAAATAACTGGTCATCCGCGGCCAACTCGGCCCGCATCAGTTCCAGGGTGTCGACAGTGTAGGACGGTTTGTCGCGCTTGAGTTCGCGGTCGTCCACCACCAGCGGTGCAATGCCGGCCACAGCAAGGCGGACCATCTCCAGGCGCTGCTGCGCAGACACCTGCGGCGTATCGCGATGCGGCGGCCGGGCATTCGGTGCCAGGCGCAGTTCATCCAGCCCGAGGGCGTCCGCGACTTCCAGTGCACTGCGCAAATGGCCGATGTGCACGGGGTCGAAGGTGCCGCCGAGCAGCCCGATGCGTTTACCCATCAAGTGCGCACATGACCGTCACCGAACACCACGTACTTCTCGCTGGTCAGCCCTTCCAGGCCAACCGGGCCGCGTGCGTGGAGCTTGTCGGTGGAGATACCGATCTCCGCCCCCAGGCCATACTCGAAACCGTCGGCAAAACGCGTCGAGGCGTTGACCATCACCGAAGCGGAATCCACTTCGTTGAGGAAACGCCGGGCATAACTGAAATGCTCGGTGACAATGGCGTCGGTGTGCTTGGAGCCGTATTGATTGATGTGCTCGATGGCCTGGTCCAGGTCGTCGACGATGCGGATCGACAGGATCGGCGCCGTGTATTCGGTGTACCAGTCCTGCTCGGTGGCCTCGATCACGTCGCTGCCGAGGATCGCCCGGGTACGCTCGCAACCACGCAGTTCAACGCCCTTGTCGCGGTAGATGGCAGCCAGCGGCGGCAGCACGCGATCGGCAATGCCGACGTGCACCAGCAGGGTTTCCATGGTGTTGCACGGGGCGTAGCGGTGAGTCTTGGCGTTGTCGGCAATGCGGATCGCCTTGTCGAGGTCGGCGGCGATGTCGATGAACACGTGGCAGACGCCGTCCAGGTGCTTGATAACTGGCACCTTGGCATCACGGCTCACGCGTTCGATCAGGCTCTTGCCACCCCGTGGCACGATCACGTCGACGAACTCAGGCATGGTGATAAGCGCACCAACGGCAGCGCGGTCAGTGGTCTCGACCACTTGCACCACTTCGGCCGGCAGTTCGGCCACGGCCAGGCCCTGCTGAATGCACGCAGCGATGGCACGGTTGGAATTGATGGCCTCGGAACCGCCCCGCAGGATGGTGGCATTGCCCGACTTGAGGCACAGGCTTGCGGCGTCGATGGTCACGTTCGGGCGCGACTCATAGATGATGCCGATCACGCCCAGGGGCACGCGCATCTTGCCGACTTGAATGCCGGAGGGCAGGTAGCGCATGTCGCGGATTTCACCGATGGGGTCAGGCAGCTTGGCCACCTGACGCAAGCCTTCGATCATGTCGTCGATCCGCGCCGGCGTCAGCGCCAGGCGATCCAGCAATGCAGGCTCCAGGCCATTGGCGCGACCGTTGGCCAAATCCTGTTCATTGGCGGCGCTCAGCTCGGAGCGCGAAGCATCCAGAGCGTCGGCGGCTGCCAGCAAGGCGCGGTTCTTCTGCGCAGTGCTCGCACGGGCGATCAACCGCGAGGCCTGACGGGCAGCGCGACCCAGGCGGGTCATGTAGTCAAGAACGGACTCAGTCATGGTCTGGTGGGGTCTTGGCAAAGAGGAAAGCGGCAGATTATAGCTGTGACGCCGTCCTACGGACAGCGGTGAGGGGCGGATGGTCGAAATGAACTGTAAAAACCCGACGTTCAGCGGGAATTAAGGCTGGAGTTGTTATCATCCTGTCACATTTAGCCGTATTACTTTTGATCGCCATGTCCAGTTTCTCGCCGCTGATCCCCGCCAACGCCCTGCCCGACGGCTTTTTCGACCGTGACGCGCAACTGCTCGCGCGCGAATTGCTCGGAAAAGTCATTCGCCATCGTGTTGGTGATTTGTGGCTGTCGGCACGAATTATCGAAACCGAAGCGTATTACCTCGCCGAAAAAGGCAGCCACGCGTCCTTGGGCTACACAGAAAAGCGTAAGGCTTTGTTTCTGGATGGCGGGCACATCTATATGTACTACGCCCGCGGCGGTGATTCGCTGAACTTCAGCGCCCACGGTCCGGGCAATGCGGTGCTGATCAAATCAGCCTATCCGTGGGTCGACGAAGTCTCCGGCCCGGCCAGCCTGGCGCAGATGCTGCTGAATAACCCGGACGCCAGCGGCAGGCCACGACCCTCGCAAAAGCTGTGCGCCGGCCAGACCTTGCTGTGCAAGGCGCTGGGTTTGAAGGTGCCGATGTGGGACGCCAAGCGCTTTGACCAGGAACTGCTCTACGTGGAAGACGTAGGGCTGGCGCCAGCGCAGATCATCCAGACCACCCGCCTGGGCATTCCCGGTGGGCGCGATGAACACCTGATGTACCGCTTCGTCGATGCCGGTTATGCGCCGTATTGCACACGGAACCCGCTGCGCCGGGGCCAGGTCGAAGGCCGCGACTATTTTTTGATTTGAAAACATACATAAACCTGTAGGAGCCCGGCTTGCCCGGCGATAGCGGACTCAAGGACGCCATCGCCGGCAAGCCGGGCTCCCACAAGGACGATCTACAAAAGGGAGTTGATTGTATGGGCCCATGGCTCGATAGCATTACCGGCTGGCTGACCCTGAACCCGCAATGGCTGGCCGTGGCGGTGTTTATCGTGGCGTGCGTGGAGTGTCTGGCCATTGCCGGCCTGATCGTACCTGGCACGGTATTGCTGTTTGCCATCGCCGCCCTGGCCGGCAGCGGCGCACTGTCACTGGGAGAAACCCTGTTGCTGGGCTTCCTCGGCGGCGTGCTGGGCGATGTTGTTTCCTACTTCCTCGGTCGCCATTTCCACCAGAACATCCGGCGCCTTCCCGGCCTGCGGCATCACCCGGAATGGATGAGCGGCGCCGAGGCTTACTTCCAGAAGTACGGCATCGCCAGCCTGCTGGTAGGCCGCTTCATTGGCCCGCTGCGGCCGATGTTGCCGATGGTTGCGGGCATGTGCGACATGCCCTTCCCACGTTTTGCCGCCGTGAGCCTGCTGGCCGGTGCAGGCTGGTCGGTGGCGTATCTGTTGCCGGGCTGGGCCACCGGCGCGGCCTTCCGCCTGCCATTGCCCGAAGGCTTCTGGCCAGAGGCCGGGATTGTCGCCGCCTGTCTCGCAGTGTTGATCGGCGTAAGCCTCAACAGCAGCCTGCGCGGCCATCGGCGCGCCACCCTATGGATTGGCTGCATTGGCGGCACACTGTTGATCGCGTTGTTTATCGGCTATCCCTACCTCAACGACTTTGACCAGGGCTTGATGGCACTGGTGCAGGAACACCGCGGCCCGGCGATCGACCGGGCGATGGTGATGGTGACCCAGCTCGGCGAGTTCAAGAAGATGTTCGTCGCCAGCGCGGTGCTGACCGGCCTGCTGGTGGTGGCGCGGCAATGGCGCCAGGCAATCTTTGTCGGCGCCACCCTGCTGGGCGCGGCGCTGATCAATACCGGGACCAAGCTGTTTTTTGCGCGGATGCGCCCCGAAGTGCTGACCGACCCACTCACCAGCTTCAGCATGCCCAGCGGCCATGCGTCCGGCTCGTTTGCATTCTTCCTGGCCTTGGCAGTGCTTGCCGGTCGCGGTCAACCGACACGACTGCGCCTGACCTGGCTGGTGCTTGGCTGCATTCCCGCCGCCACCATCGCGATTTCCCGGGTGTACCTGGGTGCACACTGGCCGACGGACATCCTGGCCGGCACCCTGCTGGCAATGACGGTGTGCGCCTTCAGCCTGACGTTAAGCCAGCACCGCAGCCTGTTGCCACCGATGCCGCCGAGAGTCTGGTGGCTGATCCTGCCGGTGTGTGGCGCGGTGCTCGGGTTCATTGCGTTTACCGGCACTTCCCACGCGCTGCTGAGGTATGCCTACTAGGCAGGCCCCAGCCAATCCAGGGGTGCAGCGCGGCGTTCGACGCTGCGCTCGCGCCGCTCCAGAAGCATTTCGTCAGCCATCTCCGCGGCGCGTTCGGCGATGTACTCCGCGCTGCGACCGTCGTTCATATGAAGAATTTGCGTGGTGACGGCCATAAAAAACGCATCCCACACGACTTGCTCCGATTGCGAAAGCCGAATCATCCTTTCCCCCTGATCATCGTTACGTGACTGCCAACTATTTCAGGCAACGGGATCAGGACAACCACGGAAAATCTGAAGACCGGGAAGGACAAGTCCGAGTGACACTCGCGGGTCAGGTGAACAGCTCGCCCTGCAACTCATCCAGCAGCAACTGGATCGCGTCCAGGCGCTGTTGCGGATCATCGAGTTGCAACAGGTCGATCTTGTCGGCCTCGGTAAAGGGCAGCAGATAGGCCAACTGATTGCCCAGGGCTTGCTGGCCATCGGCGTGGGTGCCCATATCCAGGGACGCCACCATCGGATGCTCGGCCAGGGCATGAAGCAAGGCCAGCAAGTCAGCGTCTTCCTCTTCCAGCGGTTGCTCGGGATGCTCGTGCAGCCATTGCACCTCGGCCACCAGCAACTGGTCCTTCTGCACACCGGCATCACGCACGCGGAAACGCCGGCCACCCTCGACCCGAATCCCCAGCAGGCCATTGTCCTGCTGCTTGAAGTCGCGGATCAGCGCCTCGCAGCCAATCAACGCATAGCCATCCGGCGCCAGCCCCACTTCCTTGCCGTCGAGGATGCACACCACGCCAAAGCTTTCGCCCTTTTTCATGCAGCGGCTGATCATGTCCAGGTAACGCGCCTCGAACAGCTGCAGGTCGAGGGTGCACCCGGGAAACAGCACGGTATTGAGCGGGAAAAGCGCCAGACTCATAAAGGTTTCCTTAAACCCGACTTAAATAACCAGCGACACGGCCAACGGCAGGAACACCGCCGTGGCCACGCCCATCAGACTCATGGCCAGCGCCGCAAAGGCCCCGGTCTCTTCGCTTTCCTGCAAGGCCACCGACGTACCTACGGCGTGAGCGGTCATGCCCAGCGCCATACCGCGCGCTTCGGGGCTGTGCACGCCCAGCCGTGACAGATACGCCGGACCGATCATCGCGCCGATCACCCCGGTGATCAGCACGAACACCGCCGCCAGTGCCGCCACGCCGCCGATCTGCTCGGCCACCAGCATCGCAATCGGTGAGGTCACGGACTTGGGTGCCATGGTCATCAGCATCATGTGTTCGGCGCCAAACCACCAGCCCAACAGCACGCACAGGCCGGTGGCCAATACGCCTCCCACCAACAGCGTAGTAAAAATCGGCCAGAACAATTGGCGAATTCGTCGCAGATTCAGGTAAAGCGGCACCGCCAGGGCTACCGTCGCAGGGCCCAGCAGGATGCTCATGATCTCGGTGCTCTTGCGGTACTCGACGTACGTCAGGCCACAGCCGAGCAACACGCCGATCACCAACAGCATCGACACCAGCACCGGTTGCAGGAAAATCCAGCGGGTTTTCTCGAAACCGGCCAGCACCAGTTGATAGGCGCCGAGGGTGATGCCGATGCCGAACAACGGGTGATGAATCACGGCCGCCCAGGCGCCCTGCCAGTCCAGTGTCATTGGCCGTCCTCCCGCTGCGCCTGGCGCTTGACCAGTTTCTGCATCAGCACGCCGACAAAGCCCATGGCGATCACCAGCGACAACACCAGCGCGCCGACGATGGCCCAGAAGTCGGCGGCGATGTCCTTGGCATACACCATCACGCCGACCGCAGGCGGCACCAGCAGCAATGGCAAATAACGCAGCAGGCTGCTGGCCGCCAGGCTCAGGGGTTCACCGACTTCGCCGCGCCACACCAGGAAGGCCAGCATCAGCAGCAGCCCGATAATCGGCCCCGGCAGCACCGGGACAAACAAATGATTGATCGCCGTGCCGAGTAATTGAAACAGCACCAGCCATGTCAGACCGCGTAACAGCATCCGTTCTTCCCCCCAAAAGCGTGTCGGCATTATAAGCACGCTGCCTCTATGGAGCGGCATTCGCCAAAAGCATGGTGGGTTGACCGGGCCAAGTGCCCGTGATGATCTACATTGGTTCTCTGGACCTGTCCAAAACTACAAAAACGATGAAGCCAACCGAGCAAAGAAGGAGAGTCGCAATGCCCTCAGTACCCGTAGCGCAACTCAAAGAATATGTCGGCAAGGAACTGGGACGTTCTGCATGGCTCACCATCGACCAGGAACGTATCAACCTGTTCGCGGAAGCCACCGGCGATTTTCAGTTCATCCACGTCGACCCGGTGAAAGCCGCCCAGACCCCGTTTGGCGGCACCATCGCCCACGGTTTCCTGTCGCTGTCGCTGATACCCAAGCTGATCGAAGACATCCTGATCATGCCCGAAGGCCTGAAGATGGCGGTCAACTATGGCCTGGACAGCGTGCGCTTCATCCAGCCCGTGAAGGTCGACTCCAGGGTGCGCCTGGCCGTGACCCTGACCGACGCCACCGAGAAAAAACCTGGGCAATGGTTGCTTAAAGCCACCTGCACCCTGGAAATCGATGGCCAGGAAAAACCGGCCTACATTGCAGAATCGTTGTCACTCTGCTTCGTCTGAAGCCTGGCTGTGGTGAGCCCGTCCGCTCACCACAATTCATGTAAATTTATGTATAGATCTCGCAGCTGCGGCATACTCGGCGCTCAATTATCCGGATCCCGCTATGCGCCCACTCGCTCCCCTTGCTCTTGTCCTGTTGCTCACCGCGTGCGGCGACGGCGAATCGCTGTTGCCGCCCGATGCGCGGCTGCCCGATGGCGGTCGTTACCGTGGCGATGTGGTCAATGGCTTGCTGCAAGGCCAGGGCCGGGTGGATTACCCCAATGGCAGTTGGTACGCGGGCCAGTTCGATAAAGGCCAGTGGCACGGCCAGGGCGAATGGCATGGCAGCAACGGCGAGGTCTATAAAGGCCAGTTCCAGCAGGGCCTGTTCGACGGCCAGGGCAGCCTGACCACGTCGGGCAACAGCTACGTCGGCGGTTTCAAACAAGGTAAGCGCAACGGCGAAGGCACCCTCAAAGAGGGGCAGATGACCTATCGCGGCGAATTCAAGGACGACCAGTATTCCGGCCTCGGCCGCCTCGAGCTGGCCGACGGCAGCCAGTACCAGGGCCAGTTCGCCCACGGCAAGCCCAACGGCGAAGGCCAGCGCAACGACGACAGCGGCAACCAGTTCAGCGGCCGCTTCGTCGATGGCCAGCTGGAGGGCAACGGCACCTTCAACAGCGCCGACGGCGACATGTACATCGGCCATTTCAAACAAAACCAGCTCAACGGCAAGGGCCGCTACGAAAACGCCGACGGCGACGTATGGATCGGCGAATTCAAGGAAGGCGCCCTCAGCGGCAAGGGCGAACTGATAGGCGTCGATGGCAGCCACTACGTCGGCCAGTTCGTCGACTGGCGCTTCACAGGCACAGGCCGCCTGAACCTCACCGACGGCAGCTTCTATATTGGCGGCTTCGACAGCGACAGCTATCAAGGTCGTGGCACTTTGGTGCTCACCGACGGCACCGTGCAGGCCGGCACCTGGGTCAACGGCATGCGCGTGCGCGACGCCGAGGGCAAATTGTTGCCTGACCCGCTGGAAATCGGCCTGTTTGCCCAGGGCCACTTGCTGGATGCCGCCCTCGCCGCCGTGCCCGCGTCCAAATCGGGGGTGGAGCTGTACACCCTGGTGGTGGCCGGCGACGGCAAACAAAGCGTGTTCCTGCGCGAAGCCGACTACGTCAGCAACATGCTTGCAACACGCTTCGGCGCCTACGGCCAGATCCGCCTGGTGAACCATCGCGACCATATTGCCGACCGCCCGATGGCCACTCGCGAAAGCCTGCGCCGCGCAGTCCAGACCCTGGCCGAACGCAGTGGCCCGCAAGACCTGGTGTTTATCTACCTGACCAGCCACGGCACCCACGAGCACGAACTGGTGCTCGACCAGCCGCGCATGGAGCTGGCCGACCTGCCGGCCGATGAGCTGGCCGCCGTGCTGGCACCGCTGAAGAACCGCGACAAGATCATCGTGATTTCGGCCTGCTACTCCGGCGGGTTCATCCCGGCCCTGAAGGACGAACACACCCTGATCATGACCGCCTCGCGCGCCGATCGTGTGTCGTTCGGCTGCTCCGAAGAGGCCGACTTCACCTACTTCGGCGACGCCCTCTTCGCCCAGGCCTTCAACCAGACCGACGACTTGCAGCAAGCCTTCAAGCTGGCACAGACCCACGTCGCCGAACGCGAACAGGCGGACAACTTCGAAGCCTCCGAACCGCAGATCTGGGCCCCCAAAGGCGTAATCGCCCATTGGCAATTATTACGCAAACAGCAGGCACGAAAGGCGCTCGAAAGCGTCTCAATGAATAGCAAGGAAGCCAAGAGCAACTAAGCTGAATCTGTATCAAGGGGGAAACATCATGTACCTGACGCCTCAGCATATCTTGCTCGCCGGAGCCTCCGGCCTGACCGGGGAGCACCTGCTGGACCGCCTGCTCAACGAGCCGACCGTGACCCGCGTGCTGGCACCCAGCCGCAAGCCTCTGGCCGAGCATCCACACCTGGAAAACCCGGTGGGCGACCCTGCAGTATTCCTGCCGCAACTGAGCGGCCAGGTGGACATCGCCTTCTGCTGCCTGGGCACCACCATCAAGCAGGCCGGCTCCGAAGAAGCGTTCCGCGCCGTCGACCTGGACATGGTCGTGGCCTTTGCCAAGCGCGCCCGGGAAATGGGGGCGCGGCACCTGATCGTGATCAGCGCAATCGGTGCCGACCCGAAATCCTCGATCTTCTACAACCGCGTCAAGGGCGAGATGGAACAGGCGTTGAAAGCCCAGGATTGGCCGCAGTTGACCATCGTCCGACCTTCGCTGTTGTTGGGTGAGCGATTGGAACCGCGGCTGGCCGAGCAACTGGCCGGGCCATTGTCGCGGCTGATTCCGGGCAAGTACCACGGCATTGAAGTGTGCGAACTGGCGCGGGCGATGTGGCGACTGGCGCTGGAAGAGCAGGATGGGGTGCGGGTTATAGAGTCGGACGAGCTGCGCAAGCTCGGCAAGTAATTTTGCAGTGAGGCGACGGGCCTCATCGCGGGCAAGCCCGACTCCCACATTGACCGCGCTGTCATGGCGAACACAGTCTCATGTGGGAGCTGGCTTGCCTGCGATGAGGCCGGCATAGGCGCCGACCCTTTCAGGCTCTAGAGCCCGCCCGTCGCGTTAAACCCAACCCCCAGCACCGTCAGCACCGACAGCGGCAACAGCAGCGTGTCGAGCAAGGCACTGGCCGGCAGGTCGACATGGGGATAGCTCGGCGCCTCGGCCCCAAAACGGTCCATCGCGCAGCACCCGCCCTGAATCGCATACATGTCCAGCCGCGTGCCGGCATACACCACCGGCGCGCCGGGCTGGGCTGCGTCCAGGGTTCGCGCAGTCGCACACCCGGTCAGTTGCAGCGCCAGCAGCACCATCAATAGTTTATTCATCACTGCTCAAATGGTGCTCGCCCCAGCGCGGCAGCATGTCCTGGGGAATGTTCAGCAGGTTAAGAATCCGCGCCACCACAAAGTCCACCAGGTCATCGATGGTCTGCGGCTGGTGATAGAAGCCCGGCGACGCCGGCAAGATAGTCACGCCCATGTTCGACAGCCTGAGCATGTGCTCCAGATGGATGCTCGAATACGGCGCTTCGCGCGGCACCAGAATCAACTGGCGACGCTCCTTCAAGGTCACGTCCGCCGCGCGCTCGATCAGGTTGTTGCAGGCGCCCGTGGCAATCGCCGACAGGGTCCCGGTGGAACACGGCACCACCACCATCGCGGCCGGCGCACCGGAGCCCGACGCCACCGGTGACATCCAGTCTTCCTTGCCATAGACCTTGATCTGCCCCGCCGCCGCACCGGTGTACTCGGTGAGGAAGGCCTGCATCATCTGCACTTTGGGCGGCAACGCCACATCGGTCTCGGTGGCCAGCACCAGTTGCGCGGCCTTGGAGATCAGGAAGTGCACCTCGCGGTCTTCGCGCACCAGGCAGTCCAGCAGCCGCAAGCCATAGGGCGCGCCGGACGCGCCGGTCATCGCCAGGGTGACGCGTTCCGGGCCGCTCACTTCAGGGCCTCGGCGAGTTTTCCATGCAGCCCGCCAAAGCCGCCGTTGCTCATGATCACCACGTGAGTGCCGGGCCTGGCCTGGTGTTTCACGTGCTCGATGATGCCTTCCAGTGAGTCGCGGCAAATCGACGGCACCGTGCACAACGCGGCGATGGCAGGCAGGTCCCAACCGAGGTTGGCCGGCGCGTACCACACAACCTGGTCGGCATCGTTGACGCTTTCCGGCAAACCATCACGGTGGGCGCCCAGCTTCATGGAGTTGGAGCGCGGCTCGATAATCGCGATTACCTGGGCATCACCCACACGCTTGCGCAAGCCATCCAGGGTGGTGGCGATGGCCGTCGGGTGGTGGGCAAAGTCGTCATAGATGGTAATCCCATTCACTTCGGCGACCTTTTCCATCCGGCGCTTGACGCTTTTGAACGCGCTCAAGGCCGCAATGCCCATGGACGGCACCACGCCGACATGCCGCGCAGCCGCCAGGGTGACCAAGGCATTGGCGACGTTGTGCTGGCCGGTCATGTCCCAATCGACGATGCCTTGGGCGACGCCTTCGAACAGCACTTCAAATTTGCAGCCATCTTCGCTCAGCAGTTTGACCTGCCATTGGCCGCCAGCACCGGTGGTTTGTACCGGGGTCCAGCAGCCCATCTCGATAACTCGCTGCAGGGCAGGTTCGGTGGTGGGGTGAATCACCAGGCCTTCGCTGGGAATGGTGCGCACCAAGTGGTGGAACTGCCGCTCGATGGCCGCCAGATCAGGGAAGATGTCCGCGTGATCGAACTCCAGGTTGTTCAGGATCGCCGTACGCGGGCGGTAGTGAACGAACTTGGAGCGTTTGTCGAAGAACGCGCTGTCGTATTCATCGGCTTCGATGACAAAAAACGGGGTGTCGCCGAGGCGCGCCGACACCGAGAAATTCTGCGGCACGCCACCAATCAGGAAGCCCGGGCTCATGCCCGCATGCTCCAGCACCCAGGCCAGCATGCTGCTGGTGGTGGTCTTGCCATGGGTACCGGCAACGGCGAGTACCCAACGGCCTTGCAGCACATGGTCGGCCAGCCATTGCGGGCCAGACACGTACGGCAAACCTTTATTCAGTACATATTCGACTGCCGGGTTACCGCGCACCATGGCATTGCCGATCACGACAAGGTCCGGGACCGGGTCGAATTGCGCCGGGTCATAACCTTGGGTCAGCTCAATGCCCTGGGCCTGCAGTTGCGTGCTCATGGGTGGGTAAACGTTGGCATCGGAGCCAGTAACATGATGGCCCAGTTCTTTGGCGAGCACCGCCATGGAGCCCATGAACGTACCGCAAATACCGAGAATATGAATGTGCATAGTCGACCTCGTAAAACATCGAGGCAGGTTAGCGCAGGGAAGGGAAAATCGCACTCTTTAGCTGTAGCACGCAGGCCTTGGGGGGTAGCCGCCATTGTTTGTCAGAGCGTAGGGGAATATTCGATAAGTCCGGTGCCACAGGATGCATGCATGGCATCGGACCCATCGCCAGTTTGACTGAGCATCATCCATGACTCGAAAGTTTACGCGGGGTTATGTCACACGACTTTTGTTTCGGCAGACTCTGCCGGTAATGACAGCGTTCCCATGTGCAACAACTTCCCTATGAACTTGTTTAATGCGTCGAATTTTTTATCAATAACATCCAGACGGCCTTTGTCATCGGTGCCGTCTGCGGGAGTGGCAATGTAAGGCCGGAATACCATGTCGTTTTCGTCCGCCAGTTTTTTAAGCTGTTCCTCCGCAGTTTTATACAAGGCCTCAAGCGTTTCCAGGCGCTCGCTTGGCGTACGCGACGAGGAGTCGCTCATTTTAAGTGCCGGAGCATTCGTTCCTTGACGCATTGCCATAATATTGTTGGCAATGACTTCCATGCGCAACTCGGCCAGGCCCAAGCGCGCGGTCGTGGCACCCGTGTCGGTGTCCTGCGTGGCGACGACCGATGTTGTCCCGTCGGTTTTCGCGGCAGGCACCTGCGTGCTTGGAGCCGGCTGGTGAGCCGGAGGGAGCAGTGGCGTATTGTTTGTAAACTGCGCCTTGATTTTCTCGCCCGACCAAACCGAGCCTGCGTAGGTACCAATACTCAGGGGAGCGCTGACCAATCCGCTTATACCCGCACTGACAAAGGCGTCACGGGCTACCGTTGCCGCCTGGGGCGAGGTATTGAACACCCCGGCCTTGACCAGGCGATCAGCAACCATCAGGTTTTGAGTCACCTGTGCCAAATCTTTAGGATCTGCGCTGGCCTGAGGCTTGAACGGCCGGTTGGCAGACCCTTGGTTCAACAATTTTTGTTGTGTCAGCGTTTGAAAATTATTGGGTTTCTCGGGCTTGGGTAGCGTTGTGGAGGTGTCTGTGGCCGGATTTTTCCCTAACCGGGTTTTAGGTTGGGGAGCTATTGGAGGGGAGCTGCCCTGGCCACCGGGACGTACTATCGGAGGCGTTACACCGCCATTGCGCGGGGCCGGTGGTGTATTCACTGGAGGTAGATTGACCGTGTTGGACCGAGATCTAAAAATGTGCATGGTTATTATCTCACTTGTTGTTACTATTTACGCATAAGCGCTATCAGCGAGTTATCGAGAAAATCGATAACCGCAAACTTAGTAACTAAACAGATAATGAACGTTCCAGAAGACAGTCACCTACGCACAAAAATACATGACAAAACATTAATACGGTGCGACTCCTATTACTTAACGCACAGTCACCCACGACACAGATTGATCACTCACAGCCAGAACAGGTAACGTCATCATTAAACCTGACGCGCTATACCATACTTACGTAACTTTCTATAAAGCGTATTTCTACTGACTCCAAGCACGGTCGCCACGTGCGTCATATGCCAGCGTTGCTGCACCAATGTTGCCAGCAATGCCTGGCGCTCGGCAGCATCCAGCAATGAGTTTGCCGGTTCACTCACCGCCACCGGAACGGTTTGCACGGCACGAATCTGTGCAGGCAGGTCATCAAGCCTCACCCGCCCGTCCTCACACAGTGCGGCGAGGGTGCGCAACACCGTGCGCAACTGCCGCACGTTGCCCGGCCACGCGAACGCCAACAGGGCCTGGCGGGCCTCGCCGTCAAGCTGCACCGCCTGATCTCCCGCTTCTTCGGCCAGCAGGAAGTCCAGCAGCTGCAATTTGTCACTGCGCTCGCGCAACGGCGGCAAGGCCACTTCCAGGCCATTGAGCCGGTAATACAGGTCTTCACGAAAACTACCGTCCTGCACCCGATCAAGCAGATTACGGTGGGTAGCGCTGATAATTCTGACGTCCACCGCTTGCGGTTCACCGCCGATGGGCACTACCAAGCGGTCTTCAAGCACCCTTAATAGCCGGGTTTGCAAAGCCAGCGGCATATCGCCGATTTCATCCAGAAACAACGTGCCACCATCCGCCTGCTGCAGCTTGCCGCGCATGCCTTCCTTGCGGGCGCCGGTAAAACTGCCGCCGCGATAACCGAACAGCTCGCTTTCGATGAGGCTTTCCGGGATGGCTGCGCAGTTGAGGGCCACAAAGGCTTTATCTGCGCGCAGGCTTGCATGGTGCACGGCCTTGGCAAACGCCTCTTTACCAGACCCGGTTTCCCCCTGGATCAGCAAAGGCACATCACGCTCGAACACCCGCAAGGCTCTGCGGAAATCGTTTTGCAGCGCCGCGTCTCCAAGGCAAATGCCCGGCAATCGCGGCCGCTCCGGCAAGGCGTGGGCCACCGGCACCGGTACGCTGCGTGGCTGGCCGCGCAACACCGCGAACAAGCCACGGCCATCGCGGGTACGCAGGGGCCAACTGGCGCTGGCGTTCGCGCTGGCACGCCCGAGCAACTCATCGAGCGAACAATCGAAAAACGCCTCGACCGGCTGCCCCAACAACCCGCCACGGATTTGCCCGAGCAGGTTCAACGCACTCTGGTTAACCGCACAAATGCGCCCTTCACCATCGAACGCCAGCAGCCCTTCGCTGAAAAGGCCCACAGACTCGGCCTGCAAATGAAAGCGCAGCAACCAGTGGTGCTCAAAATGGCGCAGGAAGTAACAGCTCTCGATCATCTTCGCCGAAAGATTGACCAGCGCCATGGTGTGGAACTGGCTCTGGCGCGACACCGCCTCCCGGGCCGAGGACACGTCCAGCACCGCCAGCAGTTCGCCATGAGGGTCGAACACCGGGCTGGCCGAGCAGGTCAGGCCGGTATGTCGGCCACGAAAGTGTTCATCGCGATGAATCGTCAGGGACTGGCGCTCCACCAGGCAGGTGCCGATGCCGTTGGTGCCTTCGCAAGCCTCGCTCCAATCGGCACCCAGCCACAGCCCGGCACCCTCGAAGATCTTGCGCTCGCTGGGGGCGGTGACGCAGTTGAGGATCACCCCACGGGCGTCGGTCAGCAGCACCGCATGGCCGGCGCCGGAGAGCTGTTGATGCAGGCTGTTCATTTCATTGCCGGCGATGCTCAGCACTTGTTGCAGGCGTTCGCGGCTTTCCAGCAGGCGGCCATGTTCGAGCACCGTGGGCGCGATGGTCAGTGCGGGGTCGAGGTGATAGTCCTCAAGACAACGCAGCCAGGAGCGGGCGATGGACGGATCGCTGCCGGGGCCATGCAGCGGGTCCTGCCCACGGGTGACCGTCAGGACTTGTTGGGCATGGCGACTGAAATGATCGTTTTGCATGTTCTTATTATTCTCCCTGCGTGAAGTACACCGCGCGCGAGTGCCCAGCATCCTCCAGCCTCCCGACCATTGCAATCCCGGGCAGACCCACCGGTCACAGGCTGTACCGCTTATGGCACAAACTGTTACCCAGGCTGTACCAAGCTTGCCACAGCAACGGTTTGCAACAACCTCTAAACCCTTGATTTACAGGCTCTACGAGGCACTGGCCCGACCTTTGCTCTACGCTTTAACAAGCACAACCGTGCGTCCTCCAATAAACACAAAAAGCCAGGAGATACCCACCATGCGTTACGCACACCCCGGTACTGAAGGCGCGATCGTTTCGTTCAAGGCCAAGTACGGCAACTACATCGGCGGTGAGTTTGTCGCGCCGGTCGATGGCAACTATTTCACCAACACCTCGCCGGTCAACGGCAAGCCCATCGCCGAATTCCCGCGCTCCACTGCCAAGGATATCGACAAGGCCCTGGACGCCGCCCACGCCGCCGCTGACGCCTGGGGCAAGACCTCGGCCCAGGACCGCTCGCTGGTACTGCTGAAAATCGCCGACCGCATCGAACAGAACCTCGAACTGCTGGCCATCACCGAAACCTGGGACAACGGCAAGGCCGTGCGCGAAACCCTGAACGCCGACATCCCGCTGGCCGCGGACCACTTCCGCTACTTCGCCGGCTGCATCCGCGCCCAGGAAGGCAGCAGCGCCGAGATCAACGAACACACCGCCGCTTACCACTTCCACGAACCGCTGGGCGTGGTCGGCCAGATCATCCCGTGGAACTTCCCGCTGCTGATGGCCGCCTGGAAACTCGCGCCAGCCCTGGCCGCCGGTAACTGCGTGGTGCTCAAGCCTGCCGAGCAAACCCCGCTGGGCATCAACGTGCTGATGGAACTGATCGGCGACCTGCTGCCGCCGGGCGTACTGAACGTGGTGCACGGCTACGGCAAAGAAGCCGGCGAAGCCCTGGCCACCAGCAAGCGCATCGCCAAGATTGCCTTCACCGGCTCCACGCCAGTGGGCTCGCACATCATGCACGCGGCCGCCGAGAACATCATTCCGTCCACCGTTGAGCTGGGCGGCAAGTCGCCGAACATCTTCTTCGCCGACATCATGAAAGCCGAACCGCAATTCATCGAGAAGGCCGCCGAAGGTTTGGTGCTGGCGTTCTTCAACCAGGGCGAAGTGTGCACCTGCCCTTCCCGCGCGCTGGTGGAAGAGTCGATCTACGACGACTTCATGAAAGTGGTGATGAAAAAGGTCGAGTCGATCAAACGTGGCGACCCGCTGGACACCGACACCATGGTCGGCGCCCAGGCGTCCGAGCAGCAATTCGACAAGATTTTGTCCTACCTCGAAATCGCCAAGGGCGAAGGCGCCGAGCTGCTGACCGGCGGCAAGGTCGAGAAGCTGACCGGCGATCTGGCCACCGGCTATTACATCCAGCCAACCCTGCTCAAAGGCACCAACAAGATGCGGGTGTTCCAGGAAGAAATCTTTGGCCCGGTGGTGAGCATCACTACCTTCAAGGATGAAGCCGAAGCCCTGGCGATTGCCAACGACACCGAGTTCGGCCTGGGTGCCGGCCTGTGGACCCGCGACATCAACCGCGCGTACCGCATGGGCCGGGCGATCAAGGCCGGGCGTGTATGGACCAACTGCTATCACCTGTACCCGGCGCATGCCGCGTTCGGTGGTTACAAGAAGTCCGGTGTGGGCCGTGAGACTCACAAGATGATGCTTGATCACTATCAGCAGACCAAAAACCTGCTGGTGAGCTACGACATCAACCCGCTGGGCTTCTTCTAACTGACAACCCGCTCCCACATTTGA
>NZ_JACAPX010000032.1:0-105973 GCF_013385435.1 Pseudomonas sp. F9001 | reverse complement strand
GCTCCCACATTTGATCTTCACAAGACCTTGCTACTCATTCGGCTTACTTAAGTAAGCCGGGATAAAACAATAAGAAAGGGATTCCATCATGCCCAGCGAACCGAATGGCGCTCCGGCGTCCGGGTCTTCCGTCGACTTTGAAAAGGTCGGCACCGAATACTTCCAACAACGGGAACTGAAAAAAGGCGCTGCCGGCTGGGTACTATTAGTCGGTCTCGGGGTTGCCTACGTCATCTCCGGCGACTACGCCGGCTGGAACTTCGGCCTCGCCCAGGGTGGCTGGGGCGGCATGTTCCTCGCCACACTGCTGATGGCCACCATGTACCTGTGCATGTGTTTCTCCCTGGCCGAACTGTCCTCCATGATTCCTACCGCTGGCGGCGGCTACGGCTTTGCCCGCAGCGCATTCGGCCCCTGGGGCGGGTTCCTCACCGGCACCGCGATCCTTATCGAATACGCCATCGCCCCCGCCGCCATCGCGGTGTTTATCGGCGCCTATTGCGAGTCGCTGTTCGGCATTGGCGGCTGGATGATCTACCTGGCGTTCTACATCATCTTTATCGGCATCCACATCTTCGGCGTGGGTGAAGCGCTGAAGCTGATGTTTGTGATTACCGCCGTCGCCGCGATTGCCCTGGGTGTGTTCCTGGTGTCGATGGTGCCGCACTTCAGTGTCGCCAACCTGCTGGACATCCCGGTGACCGAGGCCAAGGGCGCCAGCTCTTTCCTGCCCTTCGGTTATGTCGGCGTTTGGGCGGCGATTCCCTATGCGATCTGGTTCTTTTTGGCCGTCGAAGGTGTGCCACTGGCCGCTGAAGAAACCAAGAACCCCAAACGCGACCTGCCCCGCGGCCTGATCGGCGCCATTGTGGTGCTGACCAGCTTCGCCCTGCTGATTTTGGTGATCGCCCCCGGCGGTGCTGGCGCCTACGCGTTGATGGCATCGGGCAATCCGCTGGTGGAAGCCTTGTCCAAAGCCTACGGCGGCTCCACGTGGATGGGCCACTTCGTCAATCTGGTGGGCCTGGCCGGGCTGATCGCGAGCTTCTTCTCGATCATCTACGCCTACTCCCGGCAGATCTTCGCCCTCTCCCGCGCCGGCTACCTGCCGCGCAAGCTGTCGCAGACCAACAAAAGCAAGGCACCGGTACTGGCCCTGGTGATCCCCGGCATCATCGGGTTCGGCCTGTCGCTGACCGGCCAAGGCGATTTGCTGATCCTGGTCGCCGTATTCGGCGCAACCATTTCCTACGTGCTGATGATGGCCGCGCACATCACGTTGCGCATCCGCCGCCCCAAAATGGACCGCCCTTACCGTACTCCGGGCGGCATCTTCACCTCGGGCGTCGCCCTGGTACTGGCCTGCATCGCCGTTGTGGCGGGCTTTCTGGTGGATCCGCGCGTGGTGATTGGCGCCGCGATCATCTATGGACTATTAATTGCTTACTTTGCTTTCTACAGTCGGCATCACTTGGTAGCAGGCACGCCGGAAGAAGAATTTGCGGCGATCCAGGCCGCAGAGGCCGCCTTGCACTAACTGCCATAAACCTCGACGCGGGCGCTTTACTCACATTCAGCCCGCGTCGACAAGGAGACTCTGTATGGCAAGCTTTTCCCACGCGGTCGGTGCATTGACCTACCGCTTCGACAGCCTCAAGGACGTGATGGCCAAGGCCAGCCCGGCCCGCTCCGGGGATTTTTTGGCGGGTGTTGCCGCCCAGAACGATGGCGAGCGGGTCGCGGCGCAAATGGCCCTGGCCAACATTCCGTTGAAGCACTTTCTCGAAGAAGTGTTGATCCCGTACGAAAGCGACGAAGTCACCCGGCTGATTATCGACACCCACGATAAACAGGCGTTTTCCGTGGTCAGCCACCTGACCGTCGGGGGTTTGCGGGATTGGCTGCTCAGCGACGCGGCCGACGAACAGAGCCTGCGCGCCCTGGCGCCCGGGCTGACACCGGAAATGGCCGCCGCCGTGTCGAAGATCATGCGCGTGCAGGACCTGGTACTGGTGGCGCAGAAAATCCGCGTCGTCACACAGTTCCGCGGCACGATGGGCCTGCGCGGGCGCCTGTCCACCCGCCTGCAGCCCAACCATCCCACCGATGAGCCGGCCGGTATCGCCGCGAGCATTCTTGACGGCCTGCTCTACGGCAACGGCGACGCCATGATCGGCATCAACCCGGCCACCGACAGCATCGCCTCGATCTGCGCGATGCTGGAAATGCTCGACGCGATCATCCAGCGTTATGAAATCCCGACCCAGGCCTGCGTGCTGACCCACGTCACCACCTCCATCGAAGCCATCAACCGTGGCGTGCCGCTGGACCTGGTGTTCCAGTCGATCGCCGGCACCGAGGCGGCCAATGCCAGTTTCGGCATCAGCCTGAGCGTGCTGCAGGAAGGCTACGATGCGGGCCTGAGCCTGAACCGCGGCACCCTCGGGCAAAACCTGATGTATTTCGAAACCGGCCAGGGCAGCGCCTTGTCGGCCAACGCACACTTTGGCGTCGACCAGCAAACCTGCGAAACCCGCGCCTATGCCGTCGCCCGGCATTTCAAGCCGTTTTTGGTGAACACGGTCGTAGGATTTATCGGCCCCGAGTACCTGTACAACGGCAAGCAGATCATCCGCGCCGGCCTCGAAGACCACTTCTGCGGCAAGCTGCTGGGCGTGCCCATGGGGTGCGACATCTGCTACACCAACCATGCCGAAGCCGACCAGGACGACATGGACACCCTGCTCACCCTGCTGGGCGTGGCCGGGATCAACTTCATCATGGGCATCCCGGGCTCCGACGACATCATGCTCAACTACCAGACCACTTCATTTCACGACGCGCTGTACGCCCGCCAAACATTGGGTTTAAAGCCGGCACCGGAGTTTGAACAGTGGCTGGCGAAAATGGGCATCTTCACGCAAGCCGACGGCAAGGTGCACTTCGGCAACAGCCTGCCACCGGCATTCCGCCACGCCTTGGCGCAACTGGGATGAAGAAGGAACCGCCCGTGCACATCGACACCCCGGAAAACAACGTGGACAACCCGTGGCTTGAGCTGCGGCGCCTGACCCCGGCGCGGATTGCCCTGGGCCGCACCGGCACCAGCATGCCTACCGGCGCGCAGCTGGATTTCCAGTTCGCCCATGCCCAGGCCCGCGACGCGGTACACCTGCCGTTTGATCATGCAGGGCTCAGCAGCCAATTGGCGGAGCGTGGCCGCGACAGCCTGCTGCTGCACAGCGCCGCCGTCGACCGTCACAGCTACCTGCAACGCCCGGACCTTGGGCGCCGCCTCAGTGATGAATCCGCCCAGGCCCTGCGGGACTATGCCGAAGCCAACCCCGGCGGCGTGGACCTGGCGGTGGTGGTGGCCGATGGCTTGTCGGCCCTGGCGGTGCATAAACATACGTTGCCGTTTCTTACACGCATGGAGGAACAAACCCACGCTGAAGGCTGGTCGCTGTCACCGGTGATTCTGGTGGAGCAGGGCCGTGTCGCCGTCGCGGATGAAGTCGGCCAGTTGCTCGGGGCAAAAATGGTGGTGATCCTGATCGGCGAGCGGCCGGGGCTCAGCTCGCCGGACAGCCTGGGGCTGTATTTCACCTACAACCCCAAGGTCGGCCTCACTGACGCCTACCGCAACTGCATCTCCAATGTGCGCCTGGAAGGCTTGAGCTACGGCATGGCCGCTCACCGCCTGCTTTACTTGATGCGGGAGGCCTGTCGCCGGCAGTTGTCGGGGGTCAACCTCAAGGATGAAGCGCAGGTACAAACCCTCGAGTCGGATGATCCCGACCTGATGAAAGGAAACTTCCTGCTCAGCCCACCGAAGGACTGATCCCTGCACGATTGCGCTTTTTCTCTGCTTTAGGCAGCATCGAGACACGGCCGCTTGTGTGGTCATACCCCATTTGGAAGTTGAGGCCTGGCATGCGGATTACTCAAGCGACCCTTGAACACCTGGACCTGTTGACCCCGCTTTTCGTCAAATACCGCGAATTTTACGGTGCGCTGCCGTTTCCTGATTCGAGCCGCGCCTTCCTGGAAAAACGCCTGCGCCGCAAGGAGTCCGTGATCTACCTGGCGCTGGCCGACGATGACGACAAGAAACTGCTTGGCTTTTGCCAGCTGTATCCAAGCTTTTCATCGTTGTCCCTCAAGCGGGTGTGGATCCTCAACGACATCTACGTCGCCGAAGACGCACGCCGGCAGTTGGTGGCCGACAACCTGATGCGTACCGCGAAGAAGATGGCCAAGGAAACTCAAGCCGTGCGCCTGCGTGTGTCCACCAGCAGCGACAACCAGGTGGCGCAGAAAACCTATGAGTCCATCGGTTTTCGGGAAGACACCGAGTTCAAGAACTACGTGCTTGCGATCAACGATGACTGACAACTATTAACCAAACCTCATACATCTGTTGTGGGAGCCCCCTCCCACACTGACGCTGTGTCTACAATCAGATCGCTTTCGCGACATTCCCCGCTACAAAACCAGCACGCTTTTCACAACTCTATCCGTATAATGCGGACCTTTCAGGGTCGTAAGAAATACGCCACTACCTTGTAGCCCTTATTACCCGAAGCCTCCGCACAGGCCCGCTGAGCCAGGCCATTCACACAGGTGCCCTCCATGGATTTCAACCCGCTCGACCTTATCCTGCATCTCGACGTGTACCTCGACATGCTGGTGAGAAACTACGGAGTGTGGATCTACGCCATTCTGTTCCTGGTTATCTTTTGCGAAACCGGCCTTGTGGTCATGCCCTTCCTGCCGGGTGATTCCTTGCTGTTTATTGCCGGCGCCATCGCCGCAGGCGGCGGCATGGACCCGATATTGCTGGGCGGCTTGCTGATGCTCGCGGCCATCCTGGGCGACAGTACCAACTACGTCATCGGACGAACGGCCGGGGAACGCTTGTTCAGCAACCCCAACTCGAAAATATTCCGCCGCGACTACCTGCAAAAGACCCACGACTTCTACGACAAGCATGGCGGCAAAACCGTGACCCTGGCGCGCTTCCTGCCGATCCTGCGGACCTTCGCACCGTTCGTCGCCGGCATCGCCAAGATGCCTTACCCGCGCTTCTTCGGTTTCAGCGTGTTCGGCACCATCCTGTGGGTCGGCGGCCTGGTAACCCTGGGCTACTTCTTCGGCAACGTGCCCTTCATCAAGAAAAACCTGTCGCTGCTGGTGGTGTTCATCATCCTGCTGTCGCTGGTACCGATGATCATCGGCGTGTTCCGCAGCCGCTTCGGCCGCAGCTCTTCCGAAGCCAAGCCGCAGTAACCGGCTATGTGGTCCCTCAGCGCCTGGCGTCGCCGGCGCCTGCTGGCCAAGCACCCGATTGCCGATGAAACGTGGCAACGGGTGCGCCATCACCTGACTTTCCTCGACGGCATCACTGCCGAGCAAGACCAGTGGCTGCGGGAAGCCTGCGTGGTGTTCCTCGCCGAAAAACACCTCACCGCCCTGCCCGGCGTCGAACTGCACCAGGAACAGCGCCTGCTGCTCGCCGCCCAGGCACAGCTGCCGCTGATGAACCTTGGCGACCTCGACTGGTACCAGGGCTTCCACGAGATCGTGCTGTACCCCGACGACTTCCTCAGCCCGCAGCGCCATCGCGACGCCAGCGGCGTGGAACACGAGTGGGACGGCGAGCACAGCGGCGAAGCCTGGCAACAGGGCCCGGTGATCCTTGCGTGGCCCGGCGTACTGGCCAGCGGCAACTGGGAAGGCTACAACCTGGTCATTCACGAACTGGCCCACAAGCTGGACATGCTCAACGGCGACGCCAACGGCCTGCCCCCCCTGCACCACGACATGCGCGTGCAGGAATGGGCCAGCGTCATGCAAAGCGCCTTCGACGACCTCAACCGCCAGCTCGACCGCAACCCTGACGCCGAAACGGCCATAGACCCCTACGCCGCGGAAAACCCGGCCGAGTTCTTTGCCGTCACCAGCGAATATTTCTTCAGTGCCCCGGATTTGCTGGTCAGCAGTTATCCACAGGTGTACGAGCAACTGAGCCACTTCTACCGTCAGGATCCCCTGGCGCGCCTGCACCAACTGCAGGCCGGCGACGTGCGGTATCAGACGGAACGCCAAGCGCCCTACGACGTCTGACGCATGGCATCGGCGTCAGAATATGCCTATAATCGCCGCCACTTTTAGGCCAATCCGGCCATGTTCCATGGCCAACTACGGGGGCAACGCCCAATGAGCTACAGCAAGATTCCGGCTGGCAAAGACCTGCCGAACGACATCTACGTCGCCATCGAGATTCCGGCCAACCACGCGCCGATCAAATACGAAATCGACAAAGACAGCGACTGCCTGTTCGTTGACCGTTTCATGGCCACCCCGATGTTCTACCCGGCCAACTACGGTTTCATCCCCAACACCCTGGCAGACGACGGTGACCCCCTCGACGTGCTGGTCGTGACCCCTTACCCGGTTACCCCAGGCTCGGTTATCCGCGCCCGCCCGGTCGGCATCCTGAACATGACTGACGACGGCGGCGGCGATGCCAAAGTTATCGCAGTACCACACGACAAGCTGTCCCAGCTGTATGTCGACGTGAAGGAATACACCGATCTGCCGCCACTGCTGCTGGAACAGATCAAACACTTCTTCGAGAACTACAAAGACCTCGAAAAAGGCAAATGGGTGAAGATCGACGGTTGGGGCAATGCAGACGCCGCCCGCGCCGAGATCCTGAAGTCGGTCGCTGCCTACAAAGGCTGATACCGCTATTCGCTCTGAAAAAGCCCCGATTAAACGGGGCTTTTTTTGTGGGAAAAATATAAACATCCGCCTACTTTAATAAACACATTTACAGCAATTGTTTAACTAGCTTAATCAACTAGCAGAATAGTCCTGCGATAAGGAAACACCTACATACAGCAACTCAACGCATGGTTTATTTGATCTGATTTTACGGCCAGTAAACTCTGCGTTTATGAATACATCAGGTGATCGCTTAAGAGCGCTATTACGGGAAGTTCATCTTTCCGCTTCCGACTTCGCCAAGAACCGCGATGTTACGCCTCAACACGTAAACAACTGGTTCAAACGCGGCGTCCCCATGGGCCGGCTCAACGAGTTCGCAGAATTGTTGTGCGTCACCAGCCGTTGGCTGCGCACAGGCGAAGGCCCCAAACATCCACCCGCCAACTACCTGCTGGAAGGATCCGATGCAGACACCTCCCACCGTATCGCCCGCGAGACCAGCGGCAACTACATCACCCACCCGGTCTCGGGCCCGGTAAAAATCGACGTGGAGATCCCCCTCCACCCCACCTTCACCTCGACCGAAAGCATCCGCCTCTCCCTGCACACCCTTGAAGCCATCGGTGTAAGCCCGGAGCGGGCGCTCGGGGCCTACATGGTCGGCAACAGCATGATCGACATCATCCAGGACGGAAGTACCCTCGCCATCGACTGTGGCCGCAAACAGATCATCGACGGCGAAATCTACGCGGTAGAGCACGACGGAATGCTGCGGATCAAATACCTCTACAACCGTCCAGGAGGTGGCCTGCGGATGCGCAGCCACAACAGCGCCGAGCATCCGGACGAGTTTTTGACCTATGAGCAGCGGCATGAGCAGAACTTTGAGATTCTGGGTTGGGTGTTCTGGTGGGCGACACTGAATAACCGCCGCCCGCCGGTGCCGCTGGATGCGCATTTATTGGGCTACGAAGGCTCTAAATCGGATCCGGAGCTGGGAAATTGAGGCGAATATGGGTATTATCCGCCGCACATTTGGCAGGGGGTTGGCGTGAAGCCGGTCCGCCCTGCCTGGCGATGCGGAGGAGTTCCCGCTGATGCCCCTTATCACCTGGGTGTGAGCCTGGGTGAACGATTTGAAGGCTGGTGAGGTTTACCAAAAATAAGCTGAACCAGTCCCCGAGAAGCCGGCCACAAGCCGGCTTTTTAATGCCTGGAAGAAATGCGCTACACCTGCCAGGCATCGAGCTATTTGAGAACGCGCCAACCGCTCCAAGGCACGCAAGCCGTCTTTTCCATCCTCAGGACATTCGCCTGATACGTCGCTAAAAGCCCGTTCCAAGAACACGTTTCGCATACCTGTCGTTACCAACGACATGACATCAAGACGTGTCGCAAAAATCAAAATATAGCGACACGTAGTGCACGCATGTTTACACTGACGCCACGAAAGGGCGCCCTGATGAGCCCCTCTTACCTTTAGACGGATAAGTCAAAGACCGAGCCCCATCCATGACCGCATCCCACCTTCCCTGGCAGGCTGACAAGCCCTACAACCAGCTTCCCACTTTGCCACCGGCAACTGTTCTGGAAACCCATGCAGTGCTCAAACGCTGCATTGAGGCCCGCACAGCCCTGGCCGAATTGAAGCAAGCGGCTGAGCTGATCCCTAACCAGACAATGCTGATCAACACCATTCCATTGCTGGAGGCCAAGGACAGCTCAGAGATCGAAAGTATCGTCACCACCACGGATTTGCTCTTTCAGCATGCTCAGGATGGGGATAGCCACGCAGACCCAGCGACCAAGGAAGCACTGCGCTACCGCAAAGCCCTGCAGAAAGGTTATCAATCGTTGGCCGACCGCCCACTCTCCAGCGGTACTGCAGTCGAAATCTGCCGCACGCTTAAAGGCGTGAACATGGATATACGCCGGGTGCCAGGAGTCCAGCTAGCCAACGACCGAGCCGGCGAGATCATCTATACCCCACCGGAAGGCGAAGATCGCTTACGTGACATGCTCGCCAACTGGGAGCGCTTCCTGCACAACGAGACCGACCTGGATCCATTAGTACGTATGGCGGTTAGTCACTATCAATTCGAAGCCATTCACCCATTCACCGACGGCAATGGCCGTACCGGGCGAGTGCTCAACACCCTGTACCTGATCCAGGAAGGCCTGCTGAATCTACCGATTCTCTACCTTAGCCGTTACATCATTGCCCATAGAGCCGATTACTACCGCCTGTTGCTTGATGTCACTCGCAAACAAGCCTGGGAGCCTTGGCTGCTGTACATGCTCAGCGCTGTGGAAGAAACAGCACGCTGGACTTGTGCAAAAATTGCCGCTATTCGCAGCCTGTCCGAGCACACCACCCAGTTTGTTCGTGAGCAGTTGCCGAAAACCTATTCCCGCGAGCTGGTAGACGTCATTTTCGAACAGCCCTACTGCCGCATCAGCAACGTCGTCGACAAACAGATTGCCCAGCGTCAAGCAGCCTCCCGTTACCTCAAAGAACTAGTCGCCATCGGCGTTCTGCAAGAGGTTCAGGTTGGCAAGGAAAAGCTCTTCATCCATCCCAAGCTGATGCAGTTACTCACTCGCGACAACAACGACTTCAAGCCATACGCCTGAGGGGAGAGCTTTACTCGATGACAATCGTCTGCCGGGATCTGCGCCCCTGAGCCGTGATGATTAGCATTTGGTCAGTAGGTTGCTGACCAAATGCATCGTTACCTCAGTGTCGGCTTAGGATCCTCACCTCGGCTGCAAGCAATCCAACGCCCTATCCACCACCACCTTCGACATCTCCACCAAATGCATCACCGCCCGCTGCGCGCCGTTCAGCGGCTCGGTCGACGCCTGGGCGGTCGCCACGGCGCAATGCAATAACTCGGCAGCATGGGCCAGGGCATCTTCGAAACTCAGTTCGTCATCGACGGTAAACGGGTTGGGTGAAGGCTGCGCGTCCGGCGCTTTAAGGTAGTGATCGATCACTCGACGCGAGGCATCAGTGTCGCGGAGTAAGGCTTTATGGAATGCGGGTGGATCGGGGGTAACTTTGACCATGGTAGAACTCCTAGCAGTGAGTTAAACCACTAACCTCTCGCGACTAAACGATCAGAAGGTGGCAGCTGTACGCAGGTTAGTCGACCGGCCGCTAGGCACCGGCGCACCCGAAGGTGCCCTGCGCACAGCCACCATAAAGTGCAGGCGATAAATACCTGGCTTTGAGATGGCGCTGTACGCCTAGCGTTGTCCGGGCGACTAAACCCGATCACTGAATATGCAGTGACGGAACGCAGACTAGTCGCGGGATTTTGCTGGCGCAAGCGCTTGGAATTCTCTAGGAAACGTCCTGCAAATGAAAGGGATCAGTCTTCCTGGCCATTCCCAATCACCGCCTCTTCTTGACTCTCCCCCTAAGGTCACACCTCACCCTGAACCCCCAACTTTCAGGATCCCCACCACCATGAGCCAACGCATCCTGGTCATCCTCGGCCACCCTTCCCGCACCAGCTTCTGCTCTGCCCTCACCGACACCTACATCACCTCGGCCAAAACCGCCGGTCACGAAGTGCGCGTCCTGCGCCTCGGCGACCTGACTTTCGATCCCATCCTGCACAACGGCTACAACCAAACCCAACCCCTGGAACCCGACCTGCTCAACGCCCAATCCGACATCCTGTGGGCCAATCACCTGACGTTTGTCTTCCCCATCTGGTGGGGTGGCATCCCGGCTTTGATGAAGGGCTTTATCGACCGAATTCTCCTGTCTGGTTTCGCCTTCAAATACCGCAAAGGCAAAGCCTTCCCCGACAAACTCCTGAAGGGACGAACTGCGCATTTGCTGGTGACCCTGGACACGCCAGCGTGGTATTACAGGTGGTTCTACCGCATGCCCGCGCTGCACCAGATGCGCAAGACAACACTGGCGTTTTGTGGCATTCAGCCGATCAAGACGTTGCTGTTCGGGCCGGTGTTGGGCTCTACGCCAGCACAGCGGGAACAGTGGCTGAAACAGGCCGGCGCACTCTTTGGGAAAAGGACTTTTCATGTACATCGGCAAAGCCGCGCAACTGTCGGGCACAACCATCAAGGCGATTCGTCACTATGAAGCCATCGGCCTGTTGCCGCCGCAGCAGCGGGAAGGTCGTTATCGCATTTACTCCACGCAAAGTGTGGAGCTGCTGACGTTCATCAAGTGCGCTCAGCAGTTGGGTTTCAAGCTCAAGGAGTTGCAGGCAATTCTGGGTGGGCATCACGGTGATGGGCTGCCCTGGGGCCTGGCGGACAAGGCGATCGCCAACAAGAAGCAGGAGTTGGTGCGGCAGATCGAGGCATTGCAGAAGATGCATGGAGGACTGGTCGAGTTTGAGGCCAGTCTCAAGGATGCTCAGGGCCAATGCACCGCACCACTGAAAACGCCACTGCCGTCAATGAGCTGAACCGCTGTTTTACGTAGTACCGGGCAGCGGCTCGGAACAGAAAAAGCTTCGCAAGTAATGGAGTGGTTTCCGGCCGCACTGGGAAAGGTCCACTTCGAGCGCGATTGGCAATGGCGTGCTGGCGGGAAGTTGGACGGCGATTACCGGCGTGTGGGACGCCATCAAGCAAGCGCAGGAGATCTTCAAGGACGCCGGCAAGCTGTTTGAAAGCCTGGGGGCGACAGCCAGCGAATCGATGGAGCTGGCGAGTACTGCGCCAAAGGTTATGGAACAGGCGATCCTGCTGGCCAGTGATGAGGCGGCGCTGTACCTGATGTGCGCATCTGACTGGACAGTGAGCCGAATAGCTCACACAATCGGCTCACCAAATGAGCCGAATAAGCCTCCTATTCGGCTCACGCACAGAGCATGCCTCCATGGATCACCCGAACTGGATCTGGCAACAACCCGACTGGCCGCACTTTCACTGGCAACCAGAGCGCCTCGCAGCATTGTTGCGCGAGTGCACGCAGGCGCAAGGAAAGTTGCTGGGCATGCTCGGTTCGGTCAGCCAGGCACAGAGTTCGGAGAATGAACTGGATGCGTTGCTGCAAAACATTCTGACCTCCTCGGCAATCGAGGGTGAGCAGTTGAATGTGGGCTCGGTACGTTCCTCTTTGGCCCGGCGCCTGGGCCTGGAGCTATTGCAAGACGGCTCCGTGAGCCGGCGCAGCGAGGGTCTGGCTGACTTGATGCTGGACGCCACGCAACAGTTTGCTCAACCGTTTACCCTCACCCGTCTATTCAAATGGCATCGATGGTTGTTTCCCGCCGAGGAAGCCCGCTTTTCCACCCACGGCTTGAACGTAGGCGCGTTAAGGGGGGATGAGCCTATGCAGGTTGTGTCGGGACGACTGGACCGACCCACTGTGCATTTCGAGGCCCCACCCCGCCAAGGACTGGAGCAGTCGCTGGACGATTTCATCGAATGGTTTGAAGCCAGCCGGAATCATGCGGCCCTTGACCCATTGCTCCGCGCAGGCCTGGCGCATTTCTGGTTCGTCACCCTGCACCCCTTCGATGATGGCAACGGTCGTCTGACGCGGGCTATTACTGACCTCGCGCTTGCCCAGGCGGAGAACCAGGCGATCCGCTTCTACGCCATGTCGGCAAGCATCCTTGAAGACCGGGCAGGCTATTACCGTGCACTGGAAACCAGTCAAAAAGCCACGCTGGATGTCACCGATTGGCTAGAGTGGTTCCTGCAAACCCTGCTTCGTAGCCTGCAGCAGGCGATGGCGCGGATCGACCGGGTGCTGGGTAAAACTCGCTTCTGGCAACGGCATCGAGACAACGTACTCAGCGCCGAGCAGACAAAAGTCTTGAATCGCTTGCTCGACGGCGGCGAGAAGGGCTTTGAGCACGGGATCAGCGCGGCCCAATATCAAGCGGTAGCCAAAGTGTCCAAGGCAACGGCGACCCGACATCTGGCCGATCTTCTGGAAAAAAACTGCCTGGTTCGGCTACCCGGCGGCGGCCGCAGCACCCGCTATCAAATCAACACCCAAGGCGATTGATTTACAAGGCAAATCCCCCCACTCATTTGCCCCAATCCCCCATGTCTGCTAGTGTCGCGCCGGTTTACCGTCTACCGGAATAGCCGCCATGGCCCGCAAAAAAGTTGCACTCGATTTCGAACAATCCCTCGCCGACCTGCAAACCCTGGTCGAGCGGATGGAGAACGGCGAGTTGTCGCTAGAAGACTCGTTGACCGCATTCGAGCAAGGCATCGGCCTGACCCGCGACTGCCAGAGCGCCCTGGCGCAGGCGGAGCAGAAGGTCCAGGTGTTGCTGGAACGCGATGGGGAGTTGGCCGAAGAACCTTTCGATGCGGAACAGCCTGAATGATCGACGCTTATCAGGCCGGCAGCCAGGCCCGGGTCAATGCTGCGCTGGATCCGCTGTTTGTCGCGCCCAGCCCTGAGCTGAACCGCCTGTATGAGGCCATGCGCTACAGCGTGATGAACGGTGGCAAGCGCGTTCGCCCGTTGCTCGCCTATGCGGCCTGTGAAGCCCTCGGCGCCCAGGCGGAGGAAGCCAACGGCGCCGCCTGTGCGGTGGAGTTGATCCACGCTTACTCCCTGGTACACGACGATTTGCCGGCAATGGACGACGACGATCTGCGTCGCGGCCAACCCACTACCCATAAAGCCTTTGATGAAGCCTGCGCGATTCTCGCCGGTGACGGCCTGCAAAGCCTGGCGTTCAGCGCCCTGCTGGACCCGCGCCTGAGCAGCGTCAACGCCGAGATCCGTCTGCGCATGGTCACCGCGCTGGCGCTGGCCGCAGGGCCTGCCGGCATGGTCGGCGGCCAGGCGATTGACCTGGGCTCGGTCGGTTTGAAGCTCGATCAACAAGCCCTGGAATACATGCACCGCCACAAGACCGGCGCGCTGATCGAGGCCGCCGTGCACCTCGGCGCCCTGGCCAGTGGCCGTGCCGAAGCGGCGCAACTGGCGGCGCTGCAAACCTACGCGCGGGCCATCGGCCTGGCGTTCCAGGTGCAGGACGATATTCTCGACGTTGAAAGCGATACCGCGACCCTCGGCAAGCGCCAGGGTGCTGATATCGCACGGGACAAGCCGACTTATCCTTCGCTTCTCGGGCTGGAAGCCGCCAAGGCGTACGCCCTGGAGCTGCGGGACCAGGCCCTGGATGCCCTGCGACCTTTCGACGCGGCTGCCGAGCCACTGCGTGACCTGGCGCGGTATATCGTCGAACGTCGCCACTGACAACAGCGGCCTTTTCCACCGCATATCAGCCAAGTTCGGCGCTCTGCGTGGGCAGTTTGCGATGCTTGAGGTAAACTGCCGCCTCTTCTATACCTATAACGATTCGCCTGATGCCCACGACGTTTCAAGAGATTCCCCGCAAGCGCCCGGCCACGCCCCTGCTGGACCGTGCCAACACGCCAGCCGGCCTGCGCCGCCTGGGTGAAGCCGAGCTGGAAACCCTGGCCGATGAGTTGCGCCTGGAATTGCTCTACACGGTCGGCCAGACCGGTGGGCATTTCGGTGCCGGCCTGGGCGTCATCGAGCTGACCATTGCGCTGCATTACGTATTCGACACTCCGGACGACCGGCTGGTGTGGGACGTGGGTCATCAGGCCTATCCGCACAAGATTCTCACCGGACGCCGCGAGCGCATGGCCACACTGCGCCAGAAGGATGGCATCGCCGCCTTCCCGCGCCGCTCCGAGAGCGAGTACGACACCTTTGGCGTCGGCCACTCCAGCACCTCTATCAGTGCAGCGCTGGGCATGGCGATTGCCGCCCGCCTGCAGAACAGCGATCGCAAGGCGATTGCGGTGATCGGTGATGGCGCGTTGACCGCCGGCATGGCCTTCGAGGCGCTGAACCACGCGCCGGAAGTGGATGCCAACATGCTGGTGATCCTCAACGACAACGACATGTCGATCTCGCGCAATGTCGGTGGCCTGTCGAATTACCTGGCAAAAATCCTCTCCAGCCGCACTTACGCCAGCATGCGCGAAGGCAGCAAGAAGGTGCTCTCGCGTCTGCCCGGCGCGTGGGAAATTGCCCGTCGTACCGAAGAATATGCCAAGGGCATGCTGGTTCCCGGCACCCTGTTCGAAGAGTTGGGCTGGAACTACATCGGCCCGATCGACGGCCATGACCTGCCAACCCTGATCGCCACCCTGCGCAACATGCGTGACCTTAAAGGCCCGCAGTTCCTGCATATCGTGACCAAGAAAGGCAAAGGCTTCGCCCCGGCGGAAGTCGACCCGATTGGTTACCACGCGATCACCAAGCTGGAACCGCTGAACGCCCCGGCCGCCGCGCCGAAGAAGCCCAGCGGGCCAAAGTATTCCGGTGTGTTCGGCGAATGGCTGTGTGACATGGCCGCCGCCGACCCGCGCCTGGTGGGCATCACCCCGGCGATGAAGGAAGGTTCCGACCTGGTGGCGTTCAGCGAGCGTTTCCCGCTGCGCTATTTCGACGTGGCCATCGCCGAGCAACACGCGGTGACCTTCGCCGCGGGCATGGCCTGTGAAGGCGCCAAGCCGGTAGTCGCGATCTACTCTACGTTCCTGCAGCGCGGTTATGACCAGTTGATTCATGACGTCGCGGTGCAGAACCTCGACGTGCTGTTCGCCATCGACCGTGCGGGCCTGGTGGGCGAAGACGGCCCGACCCATGCCGGCAGCTTCGACCTCTCGTACCTGCGCTGCATCCCCGGCATGCTGGTGATGACCCCGAGCGACGAGAACGAACTGCGCAAGATGCTCAGCACCGGCCACCTGTACAACGGCCCGGCGGCTGTGCGCTATCCGCGTGGGAATGGTCCGAATGCGGTGATCGAAAAGGACCTTGAGCCTATCGAAATCGGCAAGGGTATCGTCCGCCGCCAGGGCAGCGGGGTTGCCTTGCTGGTGTTCGGCGTGCAATTGGCTGAAGCCTTGAAAGTGGCCGAGAAGATCGACGCCACGGTGGTAGACATGCGTTTCGTCAAGCCACTGGACGAGGCCCTGGTGCGCGAGATCGCCGGCAGCCATGAGCTGCTGGTGACCCTCGAAGAAAACGCCGTCATGGGCGGCGCCGGTGCGGCAGTCAGTGAGTTCCTGGCGCGGGAGAATATCCTCAAGTCGGTGCTGCACCTGGGCCTGCCGGATGTGTATGTCGAGCATGCCAAGCCGGCGCAGATGCTGGCTGAGTGCGGGCTGGATGAATCCGGGATTGAAGCTTCGGTTCGTCAGCGCATGGCACTCTTGAATCTGTAAACAACAATCAAATGTGGGAGCTGGCTTGCCTGCGATAGCATCACCTCAGTGTTACTGACAAACCGAGGTGCCTGCATCGCAGGCAAGCCAGCTCCCACATTGGTTTTGTATGGCCTTAACGCTACGGATAGCCCATGAACCGCCTTCGCCTCGCCCTGCCCCTTCTGTTACTGCCCGCCACCGACCTGCTCGCCGACAGTTTCGAACGCGACCAAGCCCTCAAGCTGCCCGACATGGTGATCAGCGCCAACCGCCAGGTCCAGGCGCGCAACGACAGCAGCGCCGCCAACACCGTCTTCACCCGCGACGACATCGACCGCCTGCAACCCACCAGCGTGACCGACTTGCTCAGCCGCGTGCCCGGGGTGCAGGTTTCACAGGCCGGTGGCCGTGGCAGTCTGGCAAGCGTTTACATTCGTGGCACCAAGTCGGCCCAGAGCCTGGTGCTGGTCGACGGCCAGCGCATCGGCAACTCGACTTCCGGGGACAGCAACCTGCAGCACCTGAACATCCAGCAGATCGAACGCGTAGAAGTCCTGCGTGGTTCGCGCTCGGTGATCTACGGCAGCGATGCGATTGGCGGGGTGATCCAGATTTTCACCCGGCGTGGTAACGAGTCCGGCCTGCAACCCCGCCTGCATGTGGGATTTGGCAGCAACCAGACGTGGGAACGCAGCCTGGGCTTGTCCGGCGGCGATGCGCAAACCCGCTTCAACCTCGGCGCCAGCCTGGATGACACGGCGGGAATCAATCGCACGTACGACTCCTATCCCAGCGACCGTGACCATGACGCCTATCGCAACCAGGCCATCAGTTTCAGCCTGAGCCATGCCTTCAACGATGACCTCGAAGCGGGTGTGAACGTGCTGGATAACCGCGGCAAAAGCGAATTCGACAACCCGTTCGGTCGCTTCGATTCGACCACCTTCCAAAGCTTCCAGCAAAAGCCCTACACCCACTTCACCGTGAGCAGTGTCAGCACCTATGTTGACGCGCGTATCAATGACACGTGGAAGTCCCGGCTGGAAGCGGGCCACAGCGAAAACCGCGAAGAAACCCGGGACAAGCTCAGCACCGAACGCAGCGTGTTCAACACTTACCGCAACTCACTGAATTGGCAGAACGACCTGACCCTCAATGAGCAGAACAGCCTGATCCTGGGCGGCGACTGGTACGAGGACCAGGTCAACAGCAGCACAGCGTTCGCCGAAGACAGTCGCTGGAATCGAGCGGCGTTTATCCAGCACCGCTTTCAAGCCCAGTCCTTTTCCACCGAACTGGGCCTGCGTCGCGACGATAACCAGCAGTTCGGCGGCCACAACAGCTGGAGCGGCACCTTCACCCTGCCGCTGAACCCGGACAATGATCTGTTGCTGAGCTACAGCGAAGGCTTCCGCGCGCCTACGTTCAACGACCTCTACTACCCGGACGAATTCGGCTTCAAAAACAGTAACCCGAACCTCAAGCCCGAGACATCGAAAAGCTACGAAGTGCAATGGCGCAGCCAGCTCAGCGACAGCAGCCGACTGGAAGCCTCGCTGTACCGCACCGATATTCAGGACGCGATCGTGTTTGCCAGCAACGGCCCGCAAAACGTCAGCGCCGCACGCATCAACGGCTTCGAGGCGGCGCTCAAGCAAGAACTGTTCGGCTGGCAAAGCAGCCTCGCCGTTGCATTGATCGACCCACGCGACCGCGACACCGGGCGCACACTGGCGCGTCGAGCCCGGCGCACCCTGAGCCTGGACCTGGATCGCCAATTCGATCAATTCGGCGTCGGCGCCAGCTGGCAAGCGGTCAGCAGCAGCTACGACGATGCGGCGAACCAGCAACGCCTGGGCGGGTATGGCTTGCTGGGGCTACGGGGCAGTTGGGCGGTGAACCATGAAGTCACGCTGGAAATGAAGCTCGATAACCTGCTGAACAAGGACTACAGCCGGGCGCTGTATCAGTATCAAGGCCAGCAATATGGCTATCGGGAAGAAGGCCGGGCACTGATGTTCGGGGTGACCTGGACGCCGGAACTCTAAGTCGTCTGCACCGGCCTCATCGCGGGCAAGCCCGGCTCCCACAGGGGACCGTGCTTATCCAGACGACTCGGTCAAATGTGGGAGCTGGCTTGCCTGCGATAGCGGTCTCACAGCCCCGGTGCAATCACCTGACACAACCGCGCCACCGCCTGCAGCATCTGCCCGCTGGGCCGTTCCAGGCCCTTGTCGGGCACCAGCAGCAAATGCCCGTTCGCTACCGCCGCCAGCTGGGGCCAGGCCTTCCAGGCATCCAACTGCGCTTGATCGCCCGCCAGAATCACCTCGGGATTACGCTGCAACACCGACTCAATACTGACCTGCGGTGCCGGTAATTTCAGGTCATCGAACACATTGCGCGCGCCGCACACACTCAGCGCATCGCTGATGATCTGCCCGCCACCCACGGTGTACAGCGGCTGGTTCCACACCTGATAAAACACCCGCAACGGCTCGGCCCGGTGATAGCGTGAGCGCAACTCGGCCAAGCGCTGACGCAACTGCGCGGCCAATTGCCGGCCGGCGTCATCCCGCCCGAGTTGCCGGGCAATGGTTTCGACCTGTGAGGTGAGTTGTTCGAGGCTGTGGGGTTCGGCGACAAATACCGGGATGTTCAGGCGTTGCAGCTGTTCACGCGGGCCCGGGCCGACGCTGCCGGGCCAAAGCAGGATCAGGTCGGGCTTGAGGCTGAGCAGCCGCTCCATGTCCAACTGCCCGTAGTTGCCCACAGACGGCACGTTCGCCAACGCCTGTGGCCGCTCGCCGCCATCCAGCACGCCCACCAGCAAATCGGCGGCGCCCAGTTCAACGACGATTTCAGACAACGAAGGCGCAAGGCTGACCACCCGCTCGACCGCCGCAGCCTGGGCCGCGACAACCAGCAGCCACACCGCCAGCCAGACGCGCATCAACCCAACTGGCGCGGGATGCGGTAGAGGTAGAACAGCACCAGGGTCGACAGTGCCAACAGAAACAGCGGCACCGCTTCCAGCCCGACAAACACTGCCAGCGCGCCGACCCAGGCCGGCAGTGCAGCCACCAGCAACGCCACACGACGGCGGGCCGCGAGGGTGATCCAGGCAGCCGGTTCTTCAGGGGTATCGAGGGCTTTGCCGGTGGCGATCAGCGCGTGTTTATAGCCGTGGAAGTAACGCAGGCTGACAAACATCGAGGCTACGCCGGCGATAAAAAACGGCATCGCCAGCACCGGCAGCAAGGGCTCGGCCTTGCCAAACACGAGGTTGATCACAAACAACGGCGCCAGCGCCAACGCCAGGTATTGCCACCAGTTAAACGACAGCCGCCGCTTGACCTGGCCGCGCGTCACGCCCGATCGGCCTCGCCCTGGTGCTCGTTGCCCATCATGTGGTCGAGCTTGCTGGCCTTGGTGGCCAGGTAGAGCTTGTTGTGCGGGTTGTGGCCGGTGTGCAGAGGCACGCGCTCGGCGACGGTGATGCCCATGTCGGTCAAGGCTTTGACCTTGCGCGGGTTGTTGGTCATCAGGCGCAGGGATTTGACGCCCAGGTGCTGGAGCATCGGCAGGCAGATCCCATAGTCGCGCTGGTCTGCGGCAAAACCGAGGCGCTCGTTGGCTTCCACAGTGTCGGCGCCGCCATCTTGCAGCTCATAGGCGCGGATCTTGTTCAGCAGGCCAATGCCACGGCCTTCCTGACGCAGGTACAGCAACACGCCACGGCCTTCGCGGGCGATGGCCTGCAGGGCGGCTTCCAGTTGCGAGCCGCAGTCACAGCGCTGGCTGAACAGCGCATCGCCGGTCAGGCACTCGGAGTGCACGCGACCGAGGACCGGGGCACCGTCCGCCACGTCACCGAGGCTGAGAACAACGTGTTCGCGCCCGGTGGCTTCTTCAAGAAAGCCATTCATGGTGAACGTGGCAAAAGGGGTTGGCAGCTTGGAAGCGGCGACGAAAACGACGGGCACCTTGTGCTCCTGATTTCAGATTTCACAGGGGAGGGATTGTAACAGTAGGTTCCTACAGACGCTTAAGCTGAATTATCGCTGATAAAGATCAATAGGTTCGATTGGCCTTCAGCTTGGTTCTATGCCTTTCAGAAATGTTGATAGCCACGAATGGCCGGCGTGACGTCCTGGCCAGACGCATCCAGCAGGGTAACGCCCTGCCCCGCCTCGACCCGGCCGATTACATGGACCGGTACACCGGCGGCCAACAGCGGCGCCAGTTCGGCGGGCGGCAAGGTGAACGCCAGTACGTAGTCGTCCCCCCCGCTCAACGCGGCCACCCGGGCATCCGCCTCACCGACGAACGCCAGCAAGGCGGCGGACAACGGCAGTTTTTGCTGCTCGATCAACAAGCTGACAGCCGACGCCTTGGCGATATGCCCGCAATCAGCCAAAAGGCCGTCGGAAATATCCATGGCAGACGTGGCCTTGCCCCGCAACGCCAAGCCCAGCGCCAACTGCGGTTGCGGCGACCAGTAATGGGCCAGCAGCGGCTCGGCGATAGCCGCCTCCGCCGTGCGCTGCCCCAGGACCAGCGGCAAGGCGCCCGCTGCGTTACCCAGCTCACCGCCCACACACAGCAAGTCGCCGGGCCGCGCGCCGCTGCGGGTCAAGGCCTGGCCCGCCGGCACCCGGCCAAACACGGTCATGGTCAGGCTCAGCGGCCCACGGGTGGTGTCGCCACCTACCAGAACCACGCCACAAACCTGCGCCATGGCGTTCAAGCCCTGGGCATAGCGTTGTAGCCAATCGGCATCAACCGTCGGGGTGGTGAGGGCAAGGGTAAACGCGAGGGGATTGGCGCCCATGGCCGCCAGATCGCTGACTGCCACGGCCAGCGAGCGCTGGCCGAGCAGAAACGGATCGCAGGGGTCGGCAAAATGCACGCCGGCCACCAGGGTATCGGTAGAAATCGCCAGCTGTTCCCCGGGAGGAACAGCCAGCAAGGCACAGTCGTCGCCAATCCCCAGTGCAATGCCTTCGCCGCCCTGCGCACAGGGCGCGGCGGCGAAGTAGTTGCGGATCAGCTCAAACTCGCCCATTGCGTCAGCAAGCGCCAGTTAGCGCTTGTACGCCTTCACTTCGGCTTCACGCAGGCGCGGGGCCAGCTTGTCGAGCACGCCGTTGACGAACTTGTGACCGTCGGTGGAACCGTAGACTTTCGCCAGTTCGATCCCTTCGTTGATCACAACGCGGTAAGGCACGTCGACGCGCTTGAGCAGTTCCCAGGTGGACAGGCGCAGTACGGCCAGTTCAACCGGGTCCAGCTCTTCGATCGCCAGGTCCAGGCACGGCGTCAGTGCAGCGTCGATCTCCGCCAAGTTGGCCGGAACACCGTGCAGGATGTCGTGGAAGTAGCTGGCATCGGCCGCGCTGAAATCGTTGTCGACGCGAAACTGCGCCTCGATTTCGTTCAGCGAGGTTTTCGCCATGTGGCGCTGGTACAAAGCCTGGGTCGCGAGCTGGCGGGCCGAACGACGCTTTTCGCTTTTCGATGGCTTGCCGGCGTCTGCCGGGCGCGGGTCCTGGGGGTTGAACTGATCGCTGTCGTCGCTAATCACTTGGCCTCCAACTGCGCCAGCAGGCTGACCATTTCCAGGGCGGACAGGGCAGCTTCAGCACCTTTGTTGCCGGCCTTGGTGCCGGAACGCTCGATGGCTTGTTCGATGGAATCAACGGTCAGGACGCCAAAGGCGACCGGCACGCCGAACTCCATGGACACCTGGGCCAGGCCCTTGGTGCATTCGCCAGCCACGTATTCGAAGTGCGGAGTGCCGCCACGAATGACCGCGCCCAGGGCGATGATCGCCGCGTATTCACCCTGCTGTGCAACTTTCTGCGCAACCAGTGGAATTTCGAAGGCGCCAGGAGCGCGGATGATAGTGATGTCGCTTTCGCTCACACCGTGGCGAACCAGGGCATCCACGGCACCGCTTACCAGGCTTTCAACCACGAAGCTGTTGAAGCGGCCAACCACCAGGGCATAGCGGCCTTTGGGGGCGATGAAGGTACCTTCGATGGTCTTCAGGGTCATTCGACAAATCTCTTAAAGAGCCGGGACGCGCTTAGTGCGCGCCCCTCAGTGATATTTGAACCGCGAACAAGGGGCAAACAACGCCGACCTTTATTCGGAGGGCACGTATTCTACTACTTCCAGGTCGAAACCGGATATGGCATTAAATTTCATTGGCGCACTCATCAGGCGCATTTTGCGCACGCCCAGGTCCCGCAGGATCTGCGAACCGGCCCCGACGATGCTGTAGGTGGTCGGTTTTTTCACCGGCGCGTGGTCGGCGGTTTCGCGGATATGCGCCAGAAGCACGTCGCCATCCAGCGGATGGCCCAGCAGCAATACAACACCGCTGCCGGCCTCGGACACCGCGGACATCGCGGCCCGCAGGCTCCAGCGCCCCGGTTGCTTGACCATCAGCAGGTCGCGCAGCGGGTCCATGTTGTGCACCCGCACCAAGGTTGGCTCTTCAGCGCAGATGGTGCCCAGGGTCAGGGCCATGTGCACGTCGCCTTCCACGGAATCACGATAGGTCACCAGGTTGAACTGGCCCAGTTCGCTGTCCAGCGGCTGCTCGGCAATCCGCTGAACGGTACGTTCGTGGATCATCCGGTAGTGGATCAGGTCGGCAATGGTGCCGATCTTGATGTTGTGCAGCGCGGCAAATTCTTCCAGCTCGGCGCGACGGGACATGGTGCCGTCGTCGTTCATCACTTCGCAGATCACACCGCTCGGCTCGAAACCGGCCATGCGCGCCAGGTCGCAGGCCGCTTCGGTGTGGCCGGCGCGAGCCAGGGTGCCACCCGGCTGGGCCATCAGCGGGAAGATGTGGCCCGGGCTGACGATGTCTTCGGCCTTGGCGTCTTTCGCGGCAGCGGCTTGTACGGTGCGGGCGCGGTCAGCAGCGGAGATACCGGTGGTGACACCGGTAGTGGCTTCGATGGACACGGTGAACTTGGTGCCAAACCCGGAACCATTGCGCGGCGCCATCAACGGCAGCTTCAGCAGCTCGCAGCGCTCGCGGCTCATCGGCATGCAGATCAGGCCACGGGCGTGCTTGGCCATGAAGTTGATGTGTTCCGGCTGGCAGCACTCGGCGGCCATGATCAGGTCGCCTTCGTTCTCGCGGTCTTCGTCATCCATGAGGATGACCATCTTGCCTTGGCGGATGTCTTCAACCAGTTCTTCGATGCTGTTGAGCGCCACGCGGCACCCCCTTGGGTCAGGATTTAAGGTAGCCGTTAGCGGCTAAAAAACTTTCAGTGATGTTCCCGGCGGGCCCTTGAAGAGAGTCAGACTCTGCGGCCTTATCGCCCAATAGAAGGCGCTCCAGGTAACGGGCAAGCAAGTCGACTTCCAGGTTCACCCGGCGACCCGGCTGGTACGACGCCATGATGGTTTCGCTCAGGGTGTGGGGAATGATGGTCAGTTCAAATTCGGCGCCATTCACGGCGTTCACGGTCAGGCTGGTGCCGTCGACGGTGATCGAGCCTTTGTGGGCGATGTACTTGGCCAGCTCTTTCGGTGCGCGAATGCGAAATTCCACGGCACGCGCGTTTTCGCTGCGAGCAACCACTTCGCCGACCCCGTCGACGTGACCGCTGACCAGGTGCCCACCGAGACGGGTGGTCGGGGTCAGGGCTTTTTCCAGGTTCACCGGGCTGCCGCTCTTGAGGTCGTTCATCGCGGTGCAGTCCAGGGTTTCCCGGCTGACATCGGCGGCAAAGCCGTTGCCAGGCAACTCGATAACGGTCAGGCACACACCGCTGACGGCGATGCTGTCGCCCAGTTTGACGTCGCTCAGGTCGAGCTTGCCGGTTTCAACCAGCAGGCGTACATCGCCGCCTTTTGGGGTCATTGCACGGATGCTGCCGATGGATTCTATAATGCCGGTGAACATGCCGTTCTCCTGAAGACGTGGCGCAGGCCGGGAATTATACGCTCGCTGATGGCAGAGGGATGGCAGTGACTCGCCAGTCATCTCCCACAGCGCGCATTTCAGTGATCTTGAGTTGGGGGGCGTCGGCCAGTTTCTCAAGCGGCCAGTCCAGCAAAGGCCGGGCGGCAGAGCCAAGAAACTTGCCGGCGACGAATATCACGTACTCGTCCACCAGCCCTTGCTGGGCGAAGGCACCCGCCAGGCTTGGGCCGGCTTCCACCAACACTTCGTTGACACCACGGGCCGCCAGGGCCACCAGCGCGGAACGCAGGTCGACCTGGCCGTCGACACCCGGCACCACCAGGCACTCGGGGCCTGTGGGGTACTGGTTATCCGGCGTCACGCAGGTGATGACCAGCGCGGGGCCAGCCTTGAAGAACGGCGCATTCAGCGGCACCCGCAGGCGGCCGTCGATCAGCACACGCAGCGGCGGACGGGACATCGCCAGGGCGGTGGTTTCTTCATCCAGGCCCAGTTCGGCGGCGCGCACGGTCAGGCGAGCACCATCGGCCAGCACCGTGTCGGCGCCGGTCAGCACCACACTGGCCTGGGCACGCAGGCGCTGCACAGCGGCACGGGCGGCCGGGCCGGTGATCCATTGGCTTTCGCCGTTGGCCATCGCGGTGCGACCGTCCAGGCTCATGGCCAACTTGACCCGCACAAACGGCAGGCCATGCTCCATGCGCTTGAGAAAGCCCGGGTTAAGCGCCCGCGCTTCGTTTTCCAGCAAGCCGCTGTGGGTCTCGATCCCGGCCTGGGCCAGGCGGCGCATGCCACGCCCGGCGACTTCCGGATTCGGGTCCTGCATCGCTGCCACCACACGGGCCAGGCCGGCATTCACCAAGGCATCGGCGCACGGCGGTGTGTGCCCGTGGTGGCTGCACGGTTCAAGGGTCACGTAGGCCGTGGCGCCCCGGGCTTTGTCGCCCGCAGCCCGCAGGGCGTGGACTTCCGCATGGGGTTCGCCGGTGCGCACGTGCCAGCCTTCGCCGACAACCTGCCCGTCACGCACGATCACGCAGCCAACCCGCGGGTTGGGGTGGGTGGTGTACAGGCCCTTGCGCGCCAGTTCCAGGGCACGGGCCATGTAATGGGCGTCGAGTACCGCTTGTTCTGCCGAAGGTGGGTTCATTCTTTTACCGGCTCACGGGCCAGGCGGTCGATCTCTTCGCGGAACTCGTTGAGGTCCTGGAAGCGTCGATACACCGAGGCGAAACGGATATAGGCGACTTCGTCGAGCTTTTGCAGCTCGCCCATCACCAGTTCTCCAACCACCAGGGATTTGACTTCGCGCTCGCCGGTGGCGCGCAGCTTGTGCTTGATGTGCACCAGCGCCGCTTCCAGCCGCTCGACACTCACCGGGCGTTTTTCCAGGGCGCGCTGCATTCCGGCGCGCAGTTTTTCTTCGTCGAAAGGCTGGCGACTGCCGTCGGTCTTGATCAGACGTGGCAATACCAGTTCGGCGGTTTCGAAGGTGGTGAAACGTTCACCGCAGCCAGAGGCCAGGCATTCACGCCGGCGACGCACCTGTTCGCCCTCGGCGACCAGACGCGAGTCAATGACCTTGGTGTCGTTGGCACCGCAGAAGGGACAGTGCATGGTGGCAGGCAACAAAAAATGGGAGGGCCATGGTAGCGCATCCCTGTGGCAAGACAAGCCATAGCCTTTACGGTATATAGGCTGACTATTATGTTTCATATTTTTTAAGCCACGGATTTTGTCCTTTCTGGAGCCGTACATGCAGTTACGACCACTTGTTTTGCTCACGTTGCTCGGTTTTCTGGTCGCCTGCAGCAGCCATGCCCCAAAACCTGCGGCGCCGGCTCCGGCACCGCAACAAGAGAAAAAACTGCCGGGTGTGGAAGAAGATCTCGGCCCGTTGCCCGCCTACCAGCGTGAAGTCAGCGGCCAATTGAACGGTATACCGGCGGGTGCGGAAGTCGAACTGGCGCTGCTGGTGATCGACGACCGTTCGCGCCCGCAACAACTGCTGGCCAGCAGCGTGCTGATCGGCAACAACAAGCCCCTGGCCTTCCGCCTGCGCTTCAACCCGCAAGCGTTCCCGGCGGGCGGGCGCGTTGAATTGCGTGGTCGCGCCAGCCAGTCCGGCCAGTTGATCCTGCACCTGCCGCCGGTGCGCATCACCCAGGCGATCACCCAGACCACCGGGCCGCTGCAACTCGTTCCCGCACCATGACGCCACCGCTGGGCCTGCAACGCGCACTGAGCGAACTGATCGGCGACGCCCAACTGGTGCCCTGCCCGCTGCCGGGCACCGAGTTGTCGCTGTGGTTACTGGACGCCGACAACATGGACCGCGCCTTCAGCCCCGAAGAAACCCGGCGCATCCTGCATGAGCCGCCGTACTGGAGCTTTTGCTGGGCCAGTGGCCTGGCGCTGGCGCGATACCTGGCGGCCAACCCCGAGTGGGTCGCGGGTAAGCGGGTGCTGGATTTCGGCGCAGGTTCGGGTGTTGCCGGGATTGCCGCGGTAAAGGCCGGAGCGCTGGAAGTGGTGGCGTGCGACCTGGATCCGCTGGCCCTGGCTGCCTGCCGGGCGAATGCCGAACTCAACGGCGTAACACTGGGCTATTCAGAAGACTTCTTCACCGAAGCCGACCGGTTTGACCTGATCCTGGTCGCCGATGTGCTGTACGACCGGGCGAACCTGCCGCTGCTGGATCAATTCCTGACACGCGGCCGCGAAGCGCTGGTCGCCGATTCCCGGGTTCGGGACTTCCAGCACCCGGAGTATCAGCGCCTGGGTATCCTCGACGCCCTGACACTGCCCGACCTGGCCGAGCCGTGGGAGTTTCGCAAGGTGAGCCTGTACCATTCGCAGCGCGCTTGAGAGCATCGCGGGCAAGCCCGCTCCCACATTTGAAATGCATTCCCCTGTGGGAGCTGGCTTGCCTGCGATTGCGATCCTGAGACCGCCCCGCTTTCAGCTAACCCCACCAACCCTTATAGTTGCCCCATCCCCTGCTTTCTTCGAGATTCCCCATGAGTGAGCCCACGCCGTACATCTTCGATGCCACCACCGCCACCTTCGATCAGGCGGTGATCCAGAACTCCTTCGAAAAACCCGTGCTGGTGGATTTCTGGGCCGAGTGGTGCGCACCGTGCAAGGCGTTGATGCCGATGCTCGCGCAGATTGCCGAGAGTTATCAGGGTGAGTTGCTGCTGGCCAAGGTCGATTGCGATGCCGAGCCGGACGTGGTCTCGCGCTTTGGCATTCGCAGCCTGCCGACCGTGGTGCTGTTCAAGGATGGCCAGCCAGTGGATGGGTTTGCCGGTGCGCAGCCTGAATCCGCCGTGCGCGCGATGCTGGAGCCCCATGTGCAGATGCCACCACCGGCGGCTGCCGATCCACTGGAGCAGGCCCAGGCGCTGTTTGCCGAAGGCCGTATCACCGACGCCGAGGCCGTGCTGGTCACCCTGCTTGGCGAAGACAACACCAACGCCGCCGCGCTGATCCTGTACGCACGCTGCCTGGCCGAGCGCGGTGAACTGGGCGAAGCGCAAACCGTGCTCGACGCCGTCAAGAGCGATGATCACAAGGCCGCACTGGCCGGCGCCAAGGCGCAGATCACTTTCCTGCGCCAGGCCGCCGACCTGCCGGACGCCGCAGACCTGAAAGCCCGCCTGGCGCAAAACCCGCAGGATGACGAGGCGGTGTACCAACTGGCCGTGCAACAACTGGCGCGCCAGCAATACGACGCCGCGCTGGATGGCTTGCTCAAGCTGTTCATCCGCAACCGCAGCTACAGCGAAGGCCTGCCCCACAAGACGCTGCTGCAGGTGTTCGAACTGCTCGGCAACGATCACCCGCTTGTCACGGTGTACCGCCGCAAGCTGTTCGCCGCGCTGTATTAAGCCTTACTCGATCCAACTGTACAGCGGCGTATCCCCGCCGCTGGCTACCTTGACCTTGGCGCTATGGCGCAGGCGCACCAGCAGGCGCTTGCCCGCCGAGGCGCTGCCGGCCAGGCCTTCCAGCTGATCAAGCAATTCCAGGCCGTTGAGTTGCCCGGCCTTGCGCAGCAAATCCTGGGCGGCCTGCCACAGGCTCTCGTCCAGGTTACCCGCCGCCGGCGTCACTACCGGTTCGGCGCTCGGGGTTTTGCTGGCCTGCAACTGCGCGCCCAGCCGGGCCCAGTCGCCGTCATCCAGCTCCAGGGTCAAGTCCACCGGCAGGTCACCGACGGTTCCACGAATTCTCAACATCGCACTTACTCCCGCACTTTTCTGACGAGCATGCTCCCACGCGTCTTGCGCTACGCCAAGCAGGCGGTCAAACTCCTCGCAAATTTGTTATAAGATCACATAACAAAACTTTCATCTTTGTCCGGGAGCTCCACCATGCGCCGTTTGCTGCTCGCTTTGCCGTTTGCCCTGTTGCCACTGGCCATCGCCCAGGCTGCCGACGAGCACGACCATGATCACGAGCACGGCAGCCTCGGTGCCCACGAACACGGCGTGGGTCGCCTCAACGCGGTGCTCGACGACCAGGCCCTGGAGCTGGAACTGGACAGCCCGGCGATGAACCTGGTGGGCTTCGAACACCTCGCTACAACGTCCGCCGACAAAGCCAAGGTCGCCGCTGCCCGCAAACAACTTGAACAACCTTTGGTGCTGTTCAGCCTGCCCAAGGCCGCCGGTTGCGTGATCAGCACCCAGGAACTGAACAGCCCGCTGTTCGGCGACAAGCCTGAAGGCGACCACGATGAAGACGATGACGACCACGCCACCGATGGCAAAGGCGCCGCCGCCCACGAACATCACCACGACCACAGCGAAATCCACGCTCACTACCAGTTCACCTGCGCCACGCCGACCGCGCTGAGCAACCTCGACCTGACCCAGGTGTTCAAGACCTTCCCCGCCACCCAGAAAATTCAGGTACAACTCATTGGCCCGAGCGGCCAGCAGGGTGTGGAAGCGACGGCCACAGCAGCCACCCTGAAATTCTGATGTAAACACCACACTGTAGGAGCTGGCTTGCCTGCGATGCAGACGCCGCGGTGCTCCAGAAACACTGCGGTGATGCCATCGCAGGCAAGCCAGCTCCTACAGTTGATCGGTGCCATCATCCAAATCGAGCCAGACCCCTGATTTCCTATGACCCAAGCACTTATCGAACTGTCTGACCTGGGCTTCAACTGGCCGGGTCACCCACAGTTGCTGGACATCCCGACGTTTCGCCTGGAGCCGGGGGAAACCCTGTTCCTCAAGGGCCCCAGCGGCAGTGGCAAGACCACCCTGCTGGGCCTGCTGGGCGGTGTGCAAAAGCCCAGCCGCGGCAGTATTCGCCTGCTGGGCCAGGAGCTGACCGAACTCTCGGCCGGCGCCCGCGACCGTTTCCGGGTCGACCACACCGGCTACATCTTCCAGCAGTTCAACCTGTTGCCGTTTCTCTCGGTGCGCGAGAACGTCGAGTTGCCCTGCCACTTTTCAACGTTACGGGCGCAGCGGGCAATCCAGCGTCACGGCAGCGTCGACCAGGCTGCCGCGACCTTGCTCGCCCACCTGGGCCTGAAGGACAAGAGCCTGCTGGAGCGCCGCGCCGACTCCCTGTCCATCGGCCAACAACAACGGGTGGCCGCTGCCCGTGCGCTGATCGGCCAGCCGGAGCTGGTGATCGCCGACGAGCCGACCTCGGCCCTGGACTACGACGCCCGGGAAGCCTTCATTCAGTTGCTGTTCGCCGAATGCCGCGAAGCAGGCGCCAGCCTGTTGTTCGTCAGCCATGACCAGAGCCTGGCGCCGCTGTTCGACCGCAACCTGTCGCTGGCCGAACTCAATCGCGCCGCCACGCCCGCAGAGGTTTGAGATGTATTTGTTTCGACTAGCCATGGCCAGCCTGGCTAACCGCCGCTTTACCGCGATCCTCACCGCCTTCGCCATCGCCCTGTCGGTGTGCCTGTTGCTGGCGGTGGAACGGGTACGCACCGAAGCCCGCGCCAGCTTCGCCAGCACCATCAGCGGTACCGACCTGATCGTCGGCGCGCGCTCCGGCTCGGTGAATTTGCTGCTGTATTCGGTGTTCCGCATCGGCAACGCCACCAACAACATTCGCTGGGACAGCTACGAGCACTTCGCGGCCAACCCGCAGGTGAAATGGGCGATCCCGATTTCCCTCGGCGACTCCCACCGTGGCTACCGCGTGATGGGCACCAACGAATCCTATTTCGAACACTACCAATACGGCCGCCGGCAGAACCTGGAACTGGCCAGCGGCCGCGCCTTCGCCACCGATCCATTCGAAGTGGTGCTCGGCGCCGAAGTGGCCGACGCGCTGCATTACAAGCTCGGCGACAAGCTGGTGCTGGCCCACGGCGTGGCGGTGGTCAGCCTGGTCAAGCACGATGACAAGCCCTTCACCGTGGTCGGCATTCTCAAGCGCACCGGCACTCCGGTGGACCGCACACTGCATATCAGTCTCGGCGGCATGGAAGCGATTCACATCGACTGGCACAACGGCGTACCGGCCCAGGGCAAAGGCCGGATCAGCGCCGACCAGGCTCGCAACATGGACCTGACGCCCCAAGCCATCACCGCGTTCATGCTCGGTTTGAACAACAAGATTTCCACCTTCGCCCTGCAACGGGAGATCAACGAGTTCCGTGGCGAGCCGATGCTGGCGATCCTGCCGGGCGTGGCGCTGCAAGAGCTGTGGAGCATGATGGGCACCGCTGAAAAAGCGCTGTTCGTGATCTCGCTGTTCGTGGTGCTGACCGGCTTGATCGGCATGCTCACCGCGATCCTCACCAGCCTCAACGAGCGCCGCCGGGAAATGGCAATCCTGCGTTCGGTGGGCGCGCGGCCCTGGCACATTGCAACCTTGCTGATCTTCGAAGCTTTCGCCCTGGCATTGTCGGGCGTGATCGCCGGCGTCGGGCTGCTGTATGTGTGCATCGCCGCGTCGCGCGGGTATTTGCAGGCCAATTACGGCCTGGACCTGCCGCTGTCGTTGCCGAGCGAATATGAATGGACTTTGTTGGGCGGTATTCTCGTCGCAGCCCTGCTGATGGGCAGCGTGCCAGCCTGGCGCGCCTACCGGCAATCGTTGGCCGACGGCCTGTCGATACGTTTATGAGGAAGCTGTTGATGCGTCGCGTCGTGCTCGCACTGTTACTGCTGGTGGCCCTGCCCGTGTGGGCTGAAGACCAGCCCAAGGACCTGTCGTGGCAGGAGATGATCCCGCCGGACGCGCCGCCGGAAATCCCCAACATGAAACCGCTGCACGACTTGTCGGGCATGGCCGATGCGTTGTCGGTGGAGTCAGCGCCGGCCGCCAAGCAGGACCTGCCCAACGCGCCGGTCGTACAAAGCCTGGACGGCAAGCACATCCGCCTGCCGGGTTATATCGTGCCGCTGGAAGTCAGCGAGGAAGGCCGCACCACGGAGTTCCTGCTGGTGCCGTATTTCGGCGCCTGCATTCACGTGCCGCCACCGCCGTCGAACCAGATCGTGCATGTGAAAAGCGAAGTCGGCGTGAAGCTCGACGAGTTGTATCAACCGTACTGGATCGAAGGCCAGATGCAGGTCAAACCGTCCAGCAGTGAACTGGCCGACGCCGGCTACCAGATGGATGCCGACAAGATCTATGTGTACGAGTTGCAGGAATAACCCGTGATTGCGCTTTCATTGAGCTGAGTCAAAAGCTCGAACGTTACGATCTTTACCATTGGACACAAGCAATTAATAACGTCCTTTGGAGCTCCCATGAACAAGTCCCTGCTCGGCGCGTCGCTTGTCGCGCTCGCCCTCGTCGCCCCTGTTGCCCACGCTCACGAAGCGGGTGACATCCTGATTCGCGCCGGTGCCATCACCGTCAACCCGAAAGCGGACAGCAGCAGTGTCAAGGTTGACCAGGGCCCGCTGGCCGGGACCAACCTGGGCGGCAAGGCGACCATGAGCAGCGACACCCAGCTGGGCTTGAACTTCGCCTATATGTTCACCAGCCACTGGGGTATCGAACTGCTGGCGGCCACACCGTTCGAACATGATGTGAAGATCAAGAACACCGCCCTGGCCCCGGCCAACGGCAAGCTCGGCTCGCTGAAACACCTGCCGCCGACCCTGAGCGTCGTGTACTACCCGCTGGACAGCAAGTCGGTATTCCAACCGTACATCGGCGCCGGTATCAACTACACCTGGATCTACGACGAGCACGTCGGCGGTCGCGCCCAGGAGGCCGGCTTCAGCAACTTCAAGGCGGAAAACTCCTGGGGCTGGGCGGCGCAGATCGGTGCGGACTACATGATCAACGACAAGTGGATGATCAACGCCCAGGCGCGCTACATCGACATCAGCACCAAGGCCACCGTGGACAACAACGCCCTGGGCCAGGGCACCCGGGCCAAGGTTAATGTGGATGTTGATCCGATGGTGTACATGGTCGGTATTGGCTACAAGTTCTAGGTTCTACCCAAAGGCCCTGTTGTACAGGGCCTTTTTTGTGAGGCTTCCCCTGGAGGCAAGCGCCAATCAGAAGCCAGGCACACGCCCGTGTGCTGCGAGTCAGGCTTCAGCCAGGAGCTGGCGAACTTCAGCAATGACCACGTCAATGTTGAACGGCTTATTCAACACTGCATTGAACAAGTCCGACCGCTCCATACCAATATGGGCCTGGGCTCCGCTGATCAGGATGATGGGCAAGTGATTGACTGCCGGTAGCGCGCGGACAGCTTCGGCAAACTCCTGGCCATCCATGACCGGCATCATGAAGTCGGTGATGATCAACGCTGGCCGCTCGCGCTCCAGGACCTCGAGTGCTTTCTGGCCATTGCTCGCTTTTACGACCATGTACCCCTCATCCTCCAGCGCATAGCCGAGAATGTCAGCGATCAAATACTCGTCGTCGACGACCAGGATGGTGGTCATGTCAGTTCAACCCGAATCAGAGACTTTGGACGTTGAGCCCGGCAGCGAAGAATCATTAGGGACCGCCAACGCATTTCTTGATGCCTTCTTCAGGTCAACGCCGTTTTCATGGATTACCACTTCAAGAAGCGAAGGATCGTAGAAGCTGTCTCGTACCTTAAGAATCGAAAGCATTCTTCTTAGTTCAGATTGAATCTCGAAGAAACGCATCAGCATCAGGTTATCGACAATACTGGAGAGGTCCGGGGTTGGAGAGCTGACCTCCGAACCAAAAACGTCACGCATCTCCCATGAGGCAAACACCGTTACGCCACGGGCACGAAGCTCGCTCATCAAGGCGCTGTAGAAATCAGTGATACGAGCCGGGTTTGTCGACACCCGGGTCATGCCGCTCAAGCTGTCGATGAACAGGCGCTTGATGCCCTTTTCCTCAACCATTTTCAGCAGCCGTGCGCCGAGACCATCGATCAGGCCTTCTGTGGTGGGTTGCCAGGCAATACTCAGCGCACCACTTTCTTCCATACCCTTGATATCAATCCCCAGCGATTGGCCTTTGAGACGTAACCGCTGCGGGCTTTCATAAAAACCGAAATGCAGGCCCGGCGCGTCCACTGTCGACTCTGCGAGAAACCTGAGCCCCAGCGTGGTCTTCCCGACGCCGGAAGGCCCCATGACGAGGGTAACGGAAGAGCTGTGCAGGCCACCGCCGATGATGGCGTCCAGCGAACCGATGCCGCTGGTGATACGCGTCAGATCGGCACTGTCAGGTAAAGACGGATGGCTGTAGAGGCTTTCCAGACGCGGATAAACCACCAGGCCATCGTCGGTAATTTCACACTCGTGCAGTCCGGTCAGTGCACCACTGCCTCGAGTTTTGCGCAGGTGAATACGGCGCACCGAACGGCTGCCGTGAAGCTCTTCACCCATCTCGATCACACCATCAACCATGGTGTGCTCGGGACTGCCGTCGTCCAACCGGGAACTGGTGAGAAACAGCACCGTACAACCGGCGAACGCGGCGTGCCCTTGCAGCTCGGAAATGAATTTTTTGGTGTCGATGGGCGAGTCAGCCTTGGAGCGTGCATTGAGCAAGCCGTCGACCACTAACACGGTGGCCTTCTGACGACTGATCTCACGCCGAAGCAGCTTGACCACTTCATCGAGACCTTCGTTCTCAAGGGTGTCAAACGCACTGACGAACTGAATCTCGGCTCCCACCCGGGAAGCATCAAAGAAGTTCAGGGTCGAGAGGAACTGAAATAAACGGTCGTGGGATTCGGCCAGCAACGTGGCAACCAGTACACGGCCCCCATTGCGCGCATGGTTAAACCCCAGCTGATTGGCGAGGATCGTTTTACCGGATCCCGGGCGCCCCTGGATGATGTAGGAGGCACCTGCGACTAGCCCACCCTTGAGCAGAGCATCCAGCCCTTCTATTCCGCTTTGAAGGCGATTTAGCTTTTCCACAATGCAACCCTGATGTGAACAACAGGCTCTTGAGCCGAAGGTTTACGATGCTAACTCCATTTGTGCAATCGGGCTATCCACTCAGCCCGTTCAAGCGCGGGGCAAATAAAGCGTGAACGTACTTCCCTGACCAGGACGACTCTCTACCCTGATCTCTCCCCCCGACTGCTTGGCAAAACCAAATACCTGGCTGAGCCCCAACCCGGTTCCCTGGCCGTTGCCTTTGGTGGAGAAAAACGGTTCAAAGATTCTGTCGAGGTTGAGCGGTGCGATACCCGAACCATTGTCTGTGATGGAGACGGCAACGTAACTTCCGTTCATAAGGGCATGACCATTGGACGCAGGGATAAGGTCCATCGACTCAACACGGATGACCACCTCACCGTGATCAGGCATGGCGTCTCGGGCATTCATGAGCATATTGAGAATGGCGGTTTCAAACTGTTCTGGGTCAACGTGAACAACGCAGGGTGCTGCTCTGGACTCAATGCGTACGTGGATGCCTGTGCCAACCCGCAAAGCAATCGTATCGGCCATGGCCAACGTGCTTGAATTGACGTCCAGCGGTGCGGGATGGAGGGTTTGCCTGCGAGCGAAGGACAGCAATTGGCTGGTGAAGTGAGAACCACGCTTTACCGCCTCGGAAATGGCTTGCACCAGGCGCAGCCGCCGCTCTTCCGATACTGAAGGACGCTTCAAAAGATCTGCTGAAGAACGGATCACCGTCAGCAGGTTGTTAAAGTCATGAGCCACGCGACCCGTTATCCGCCCCAGCGCTTCCATCTTCTGCGACTGCAGTAACCGCTCCTGGGTCGCATCCTGAACGGTTCCCGTCATCGCGACGGGCTGACCGTCATCGGCGTAACGGGCTCTGGCACACACGTGCAGCCAGCGAGTTTCACCGTGGGGCGTGACGATCCGGTAGTGAACGTCGTAGGCGCAGCGTTGAGCGATCGAGTGATCCCATGCGTCAGCCACTCGGCCTCTGTCTTCGGAGTGCACCAGGCGCTGCATGTGTTCATAACTGAACGGTATCTGTGGTTCGAGTCCGAAGTTGAGGCGGCAAGTGGCTGAGGTCTTCAGCTCGCCCGTCGTCAAATCCAGGCGCCATATACCAAGCCCGGCGGCACTCAAAGCGAACTGCAGGTCGTGCGCTTCCTCATACACATCATCGTGAGGCGGCGGCGAACCATTCAGCGGAGAATGTGTTGCCATGATGGGTGGGCTCCTCTTTTAGGCTGCCCATGGCTGGATGGGCGAAGTCTTCTTCTGAATGCAGACTTTTGCTTTTGCTGAACGAGCCGTAAGCACAATCAATCCCTATTGGCATGGATGACCGGGCGCACCAAAGGTTTCAAATTTTTCGTATGCCGTGGCGCATCCGACTTGCCAACACATATCACTTTTAACCGTCCGCGCACCGCCACAAAAAAAGGCGCCTGTTTCAGGCGCCTTTTTTATGTTTGACCGTGTCGATAGAACCGGTCGAGCAACGCCGGCAGCCCGGCCCGCCATGCCCGTGGCTTGATGCCGAAGGTGTGGAGGATTTTCTTGCAGGCCAGCACCGCGTGTTGCGGCTCGTCGGCTGCATCCGGACGGGCGGCGTGGGCCTGGGCGGTCGGCGCTTCCACGGCCAGCGGGTGGAAGTTGCGCGCTTCGGTCAGGATCGCCTGCCCCAGCGCCAGCGGGGTAGTCGCTTCGTGGCCGGCATAGTGATAAGTGCCCCACAACGGCGCGGCGCAATCCAGTTGCTTAAGCACCGAAATGATCACCCGCGCAGCATCGTCCACCGGCGTCGGGTTGCCCCGGCGGTCGTCGGCCATCAGCAGTTCGTCAGGTTTTTCGGCACGGGCCAGGAAGCGCCCGAGGGTGCCGTCGACGCTGTCATCCAGCAGCCAGCCGAAACGCAACAGCACGTGCTGCGGGCAGGTGGCGCGTACGCTCTGCTCGATGCGCCACAACGCCTGGCCTCGCAGACCCAAGGGCACGGGTTCGTCTTTCTCGCTGTAGGCGGTGGCGCGGGAGCCGTCGAACACCCGGTAGCTGGACGGTTGCAGCAGGGTGATGCTGTGGTGCTGGCACAGTTCGGCCAGGCGCTCAATCGCATATTCCTGGGCGGCCAGCCGTGTCTCGCTGACCGTCTCCGCCTGAAACCAGTCGAAGTAATAGGCGAGATTGATCAAGGCATCGGGACGGGTGTCGTCGAGCAGTTGCGTGAGGCTCGCGGCATCCCAGCCGTCTTGGGGCGGGCGCGGGGCGAGGAAACCGATGTCTTCCTCCGCACCGAGGCGAATCAGCGCCTGCCCGAGGGCATTCCCGCCGCCCAGTAACATAAGGCGCATTCGCATAGATTGAGCAGGCCCGGTCTGTTTGGAACGATGGTTATTATCGACAGGCTTGTGAGCCATGCCGTTGGCATTTGCCAGAATCGTTGCATTTTGCGGGTTTGTAGCGCAACCGTCACTTATAAAGTGCGCCGCCGATTGCGGCCGGGGGGGCTTTAGGTAGAGAGAGCCTTTTTATGGCCAGGGAGCATGCAGTGGCCAGGGGCCTTGCAGTGGTCAGCGAGCTTGCTGTGGCCAGGGAGCTTCTTGTGGCGAGGGAGCTTGCTCCCGCTGGGCTGCGTAGCGGCCCCAAAAAAGCGGGAGCGCTGCGCACTCCAGCGGGAGCAAGCTCCCTCGCCACTGCAAGCTCCCTGGCCACAACAAGCTCCCTCACCGCAACAAGCTCCCTCACCACAGGGAATGCATCCCGGGGTTGCAAGTTGCCGGGGCCGGCCGCATAAATTGGGGATGAACCTTCCTGAATCAACGGACACGGTCTTGAACGGTTTCCACCCCGCCGTCAGCACCTGGTTCCGCAGCACGTTCCCGTCGGTGACCGCCGCACAGGCCCAGGCGTGGCCGCTGATCCGCCAGCGCCGCTCCACACTGATCGCCGCGCCCACCGGCTCCGGCAAGACCCTGACTGCTTTTCTCGCCGTGCTGGACGATCTCGTGCACCAAGGCCTGGCCAATGGCGGCCAACTGCCAGACCAAACGCTGGTGGTCTACGTCTCGCCACTCAAAGCCTTGTCCAACGACATCCAGATCAACCTGCAAACCCCGCTGGCCGGCATCACCGAGCACTTGCAGCGCCTCGACCTGCCTCCGCTGGCGATCCGCACCGCCGTGCGCACCGGCGACACCCCACAGAAAGACCGCGCCCTGATGCGCAAGCACCCGCCGCACATCCTGGTCACCACCCCGGAATCGCTCTACGTGTTGCTCGGCTCGGATTCCGGCCGGCAGATGCTTGCCAGCACCCGCACGGTGATCGTCGATGAGATCCACGCCATCGCCGCCAGCAAGCGCGGCAGCCACATGGCCCTGACACTGGAGCGCCTGCAGGGTTTGTGCAGCGAACCGCTGACCCGCATCGGCCTGTCCGCCACGCAAAAGCCCATCGAGGCGGTGTCGCGCTTTCTGGTGGGCACCGGCCGGCCTTGCGAGATCGTCGATATCGGCCACGCACGCCCACGGGACCTGGATATCGAAGTGCCGCCGGTGCCGCTGTCGGCCGTCATGGCCAACGACGTGTGGGAGCTGGTCTACGACCGCCTCGCCGAACTGGCCAGGCAACACCGCACCACGCTGATTTTCGTCAACACCCGGCGCCTGGCCGAACGCCTGGCCCGGCACTTGAGCGAGCGCCTGGGCAAAACCGCCGTCGCCGCCCACCACGGCAGCCTCGCGAAGGAAATGCGCCTGGACGCCGAACAACGGCTCAAGGCCGGTGAGCTGCAGGTGTTGATCGCCACTGCGTCGCTGGAACTGGGGATCGATATCGGCGATGTCGACCTGGTGTGCCAGATCGGCTCGCCCGGCTCGATCAACGGTTTTCTGCAACGGGTCGGACGCTCCGGGCATCAGGTCGGCGGCACGCCCAAAGGCCGGTTGTTCGCCACCACCCGCGACGACCTGATCGAATGCGCCGCCCTGCTCGACTGCGTGCGCCGGGGCGAGCTGGACACCTTGCTGATCCCGGTTGCGCCGCTGGATGTGCTGGCCCAGCAGATCATCGCCGAAGTCAGCTGCCAGGAATGGCAGGAACAGGCCCTGCTCACGCTGATCCGCCGCGCCGCGCCCTACGCCGAGCTGGATGAACGTCACTATCAGGCACTACTGCAAATGCTCGCCGAAGGCTACAACGGGCGCCAGGGTCTGCGCAGCGCCTACCTGCACCGCGACGCCATCACCCGCACCCTGCGTGGCCGGCGGGGCGCCAAGCTCACCGCCGTGACCAGCGGCGGCACCATCCCCGACAACGCCGACTACAGCGTGCTGCTTGAGCCGCAAAGCCTGAACATCGGCAGCGTCAACGAAGACTTCGCGGTGGAAAGCATCGCCGGGGATATCTTCCAGCTGGGCAACACCTCCTACCGCATCCTGCGAGTGGAGCCCGGCAAGGTGCGGGTCGAGGATGCCCACGGCCAGCCGCCGACCATTCCGTTCTGGCTCGGCGAAGCACCGGGGCGCAGTGCCGAGTTGTCGTTTGCCGTGGCGCGTTTTCAGGGGCAACTGGACGCGCTGCTGGGCGCCACGCCGGGTAACCTGCAACCGGCGCTCGATTGGCTCACCGGTACCCTCGGCCTGAACCTGGCCAGCGCCGAACAACTGCTGGATTACCTGGCGCGGGCGCGGCTGGCGCTGAGCGCGCTGCCGTCCCAGGACACGTTGATCATGGAACGGTTTTTCGACGAGTCCGGCGGCACCCAATTGATCATCCACACGCCGTTCGGCAGTCGCATCAACCGCGCCTGGGGCCTGGCGCTGCGCAAGCGGTTTTGCCGCACCTTCAACTTCGAACTGCAAGCCGCCGCCAGCGAGGACGCAATCGTGTTGTCGCTGTCCACCAGTCACAGCTTTGAGCTGGACGAAGTGTGGCGCTACCTGAACAGCAACACGGCCGAGCACATCCTGATCCAGGCGGTACTGGATGCACCGCTGTTCGGCGTGCGCTGGCGCTGGAATGCCGGGGTGGCCCTGGCATTGCCGCGCTACACCGGTGGGCGCAAGGTGGCGCCGCAGATCCAGCGCATGAAGAGTGAAGACCTGATCGCCAGTGTGTTCCCCGACCAGATCGCTTGCCTGGAAAACCTCGCCGGCGAGCGCGAAGTGCCCGAGCATCCGCTGGTGGAGCAAACCCTCGACGACTGCCTGCACGAAGCCATGGACAGCGAAGGCTGGCTGGCCCTGTTGCGGCGCATGGAGCGCGGCGAAATCCGCCTGATCAGCCGTGATCTGCCGGCGCCGTCGCCACTCGCAGCAGAGATTCTCAGCGCCCGCCCCTACACCTTTCTCGACGACGCTCCGCTGGAGGAGCGCCGCACCCAGGCCGTGCTCAACCGGCGCTGGAGCGACCCGCAAAGCACCGATGACCTTGGCGCGCTGGATGCCGAAGCGATTGCCGGTGTGTGCGAGGAAGCCTGGCCGGCGCCCAATGGCCTGGACGAGATGCATGAAGCGCTGATGAGTTTGGCGTGCATTGCCGAATCGGAGGTCACGGCGCAGTGGGCAGAATGGCTGCAAGCCCTGGCCGACGGTGGGCGCGCCAGCCGATTGCAGATCGGTACCGACCAGGCCGTTTGGGTCGCTCTGGAGCGCTTGAGCTGTTTAGCGGCGATCTACCCGAACGAGCTGCCGCTGTTGCCCGGTTTCGATGAGCCCTGGACCTTCGATGAAGCCTTGGTGGAAGTGCTGCGGGCGCGCCTGAGCGGCTTCGGCCCATTGACGCTGATCGAGATCGCCGCGCCCCTGGCCTTGCCGGTGGCCGACGTATCACAGGCACTCGCGCGGCTGGAGAGCGAAGGCTACGTGCTGCGCGGCCGTTTCAGCCCCGGCGCCAGCGCCGAACAATGGTGCGAACGTCACCTGCTGGCGCGCATTCACCGCTACACGGTCAAGCGCCTGCGCCGGGAAATCGAGCCGGTGGCGTTGCAGGATTTCATGCGTTTTCTGTTCGACTGGCAGCACCTGTCGAACGGTACCCGCGGCCAGGGCAGCGCCGTGTTGCCGCAGATCGTCGCGCAGCTGGAAGGGTACGCCGCAGCCACTTCGGCCTGGGACAGCGATTTGCTCAGCGCACGAATCAAGGATTACGCGCCCCACTGGCTGGACGATTTGTGCCGCAGCGGCAAAGTGGTGTGGACACGCCTGAGCAACAAGGCCGGCGCGACGGCCCTGCGCAGCACGCCAGTGGTGCTGTTGCCCCGCAGCCAGGTGCCATTATGGAGTGGACTGACCGAAGCGCCGGACAGTACCGAGCTGTCGCCCAAGGCACAGAAAGTCCATCAGGCGCTGCGGGAAAACGGCGCGCTGTTTTTCGATGAATTGATCCACGAAGCCCATCTGCTGCGCAGCGAACTGGAAACCGCGTTGCAGGAACTGGTGGGCGCGGGGCTGGCGAACGCCGACAGTTTTGCCGGCCTGCGCGCCCTGACCACGCCGGCGAGCAAACGTCAGGCCCGCAGCAGTCGGCGCGGGCGTGGCGCGTTTGTCGGCGGGATGGACGATGCCGGGCGTTGGGCCCTGGTACGGCGGGCACCGGTGGCGGACGGCACACGTCCGGGGGCTCACTCGGCCGAGACGCTGGAGCATGTGGCGATGACCTTGCTGCGCCGCTACGGGGTGGTGTTCTGGCGCCTGCTGGAGCGCGAGGCGGACTGGCTGCCCAGTTGGCGCGAATTGCTGCGTACGTTCCACCGGCTGGAGGCCCGGGGCGAGATTCGTGGCGGGCGGTTTGTAAGTGGTTTGGCGGGGGAACAGTTTGCGTTGCCGGAAGCGATTCCGCTGCTGCGGGAAGTTCGGCGGCGGCCTCACGATGGAAGCTTGATTGCCGTGTGTGGGGCGGATCCGCTGAACCTGGTCGGTACGCTGCTGCCGGGTAGCAAGGTGCCGGCATTGAGCGGTAATCGGCTGGTGTACCGGGATGGTTTGCCGGCGGCGGTGGAGATTGCCGGCAAGCAGCAGGTGTTGCTGGAGTTGGATCAGCAGGAGGCCGGGTTGGTGCGGGAAAAACTGATCAGACACTGACTTGTGCAGCGCCCGTAATGACGCCTTCGCGAGCAAGCCCGCTCCCACATTCGATCCGGTTCCGCCCTTGGAATGCGATCGAATGTGGGAGCGGGCTTGCTCGCGAAGAGGCCGGCGGCCTCAACACAAAACTATTGGGTTCTTGGCTGCTCAGTGAGCACCACCGACGAAGGCACTTCTTCCTCCGGCTCATCCACCTGCTGCCCGACCCGCTGCGGCAGCATCACCTGCTGTGGATAAGTTTGCGCGAAGTGAACAAAGGCACAGTTATCCACAAGCTTTTTCAAGCGCTGGTTAAACGCGCGGCTCACCGCATATTGCCCACCCGACACCGTGCGGAACTGCGCCGTCAGCACCACGCCGTTGAGGTCCATCTTGTCGACGCCAAATACCTCCAGCGGCCCTTGCAGGTTGTACTTGAGGAACACGTCGTCGCGGATCGACTGCCCCGCCTCGCGAATCAGTTCCACGGCCTTGTCGACATCGGTGTCGTAGGTGAACTGCACCGAGAAGAACGCATAGGCGAATTGCCGCGACTGGTTGGTGACGGCCTTGATCTGCCCGAACGGCACCGAATGCACAAACCCCTTGCCGTCCCGCAGGCGCAGGGTGCGGATGGTCAGCCCCTCGACGGTACCGGCGTGGCCGGAGTCGAGCACCACCCAATCGCCAATCGACAGGGTGTCTTCGATGATGATGAACAGCCCGGTGATTACATCCTGCACCAGTTGCTGGGAGCCAAAACCAATGGCCAGGCCCACCACCCCGGCACCCGCCAGCAGCGGTGCGACGTTGATCCCCAGGTTGGCCATGGTGGTGATCGCGCAGATCACCACCAGGATGATTTTCACTGCGTTGCGCAGCAGTGGCAGGATGGTTTTCACCCGCGTGCTGGGCTGGCGGCTGGAGCGTTTGTTGACCGGGGGTTTCAATGCTTCCTGAATCGCCGTGTCGAGCACCACCCAGAACAGCCAGGTCACCAGCAGGATCAAACCGATGCTGCTCAGGGAGTCGCTGATGGCCCGGCCCACGGAGTTGCGCTGGGCAAACTCAAACAGCGAAACGCCCCAGATACGCCCGAGGATTTCGATAAAGGCGATGGCCATCACGATGCGCAACAGCGCGTGCAGCAGGCTGAGGAAACGTTCCTTGTAGGCACTGCTGCGCTGCACCGCCACCGTGCTGCGGGACTGGAACAGGTGCTGCAACACCGTGCTGAGGAACACCGTGCCGATCAGCAGGATCGTGGTGAACAGCGCACAGCGCAGGGCTTTCTGGCTGTCGTCGCCGGCGCCGATCAGGTTGATCGCCGACACCAGCACCATCAATAGAATCGGCCAATACCACAGGCCGGAAAACACCCGCAGGGATTGCTGCACCGCCGGGTGTTTCAAGCGCTGGGCCAGGGGCCGGTTGCGGATCAAATGCGCCACCGGACGGCGCAGGCGAATCACCAGCATGCCGAAGATCACCGAGGCAAACAGCCCGGTGAAGATCGCGACGCTGGCGGTGATATTGCCCCCCAGTTGGCGGGCGATCTGTGGGCTGGTCAGCGCATCGCTGAGGGCGGCAAGGAAGCCGATCAGGAACAGCGGCTTGGGGCAGTAGTCCCGAATAATCTGCACCGCCGGGCGCTTGTGGCCGACGTTGAACATGACGATCACGCACAACAGGATCGAGGTGGAGAAAATGCCGCTGCTGGTGGCGTAGGCAAAACACAGCGCCAGCGCACGGCCCACCGAGGTGGGCAGGAAGTGGCTGACGTAGAGCGTCAATGGCAGGCAGATAAGCGCCGGTATCGTGTAGGGAATCAGGTAACCCAGCAACGCCTGGAGGCGCTGGCGAGGTGCGATATGCCGCTGCAGGCTCAGGCGCTTGACGATAAAGCGCCCCAGCAGGGTCAGCGCGGCGAACGCGCCGATCCACACCCCGGACAACAACAGGAAATCCCCGGCTACGCTCCACGAGGAACGTTCGGACGGCTGGTTGACCAGCTTGTCCACCTCATCCGCCGCCCGGTCGGCCCGCAGCCGCCAGGCGTCGACCAGGTTCTGGTTGAGGTCGAGTTTGTCCTGCACATCATCGATGCTGGAGCTGATGGCGCCGAGCAGGCCGCCTTCTACCAAAAGTTCCGGCTGGGCCGGGGCGGCAGGCGCTGGAGCCGCGGGGGCGGTGGCCGCTTGCAGCGCGCCGCTGCCGCAGAACAGCAGCGTGCCGAGCAGTAGCACAGTCTTTAAATTCAACAAAACACCGGGCTCCTTCAGAAGGGTCTGTAAGGAACTGACGGGTTTGACGCCTGATCGTTCCCCACGCGCGTCGATCCGTGCGCCCCAGGCAAATATCAAATGCCAATACCTGTCTTTTTCCGCACAAGCCGAACCCCGAGACTGCGCTCCTGATTGAAACCCACCGGAGTTGCAGCCATGCCCATTGCCTTGCTCGCGCTGACCCTCAGCGCTTTTGCCATCGGGACGACCGAGTTCGTCATCGTTGGCCTGTTACCCACCATCGGCGCCGACCTGGGTGTCGACTTGCCGTCCGCCGGCCTGCTGGTCAGCCTCTACGCCTTGGGCGTGGCCATCGGCGCGCCGGTACTCACCGCCCTCACCGGCAAAGTGCCACGCAAACTGCTGTTGTTGTCGCTGATGGTGCTGTTCACCCTCGGCAACCTGCTGGCCTGGCAAGCGCCGAGTTATGAGTCCCTGGTACTGGCACGGATCGTCACCGGCCTGGCCCACGGGGTGTTTTTCTCGATTGGCTCCACGATCGCCACAAGCCTGGTGCCCAAGGAAAAAGCCGCCAGCGCGATTGCCATCATGTTTACCGGCCTGACTGTCGCATTGGTGACCGGTGTGCCACTGGGGACGTTTATCGGCCAGCACTTCGGCTGGCGCGAAACCTTCCTCGCCGTCTCGGCCCTGGGCTTGATCGCGTTTATCGGCAGCCTGCTCTACGTACCGAAAAACATCGCCCACAGCAAACCCGCGTCGCTGTTGCAGCAACTGCAAGTGTTGAAACAACCACGGCTGCTGCTGGTGTACGCCATGACGGCGGTGGGTTACGGCGGCTCGTTCATCGCGTTCACCTACCTGGCGCCGATCCTTCAGGACATCTCCGGCTTCAGCGCCGGCACCGTCAGCCTGGTGTTGCTGGTGTATGGCATCTCGGTGGCCATCGGTAATATCTGGGGCGGCAAGCTGGCCGACAAACGCGGTCCGATCAGCGCCCTGAAAATCATCTTTGCCCTGCTCGCTGCCGTGTTGTTTGTACTGACCTTTACCGCAGGCAACCCATGGCTGGCCCTGGCCACTGTGCTGGTGTGGGGCGCGGTCGCTTTCGGCAACGTGCCGGGCTTGCAGGTGTATGTGGTGCGCCAGGCGGAACATCACACGCCGAACGCGGTGGACGTGGCCTCGGGCCTGAACATCGCGGCGTTCAACCTGGGGATTGCCGGTGGCGCGTGGGCCGGCGGCCTGATCGTTGCCCACATGGGCTTGATCCACACGGCGTGGATTGGCGGCTCGGTGGTGTTGGTGGCCTTGGCGCTGACGGCCTGGAGCGGGCGCCTTGACCGGTTGGGGCCGGTGTATGCCGAGAGCTCGACCCGGGTGGTTGGCGGGCACTGATCCGTCGGGATAAACGTAAAACAACTGTGGGAGCCGGGCTTGCCCGCGATGGCGGTGGATCAGTGAGATAAGTCTCTGCTGACACTCCGTCATCGCGGGCAAGCCCGGCTCCCACATTGGAGTGTGGTGTTGCCCAGCGCCAAACCGTCTGTAGGACCGTCGAAACTTTCTCCCGATCCTCACAGTCATCCAAAAACGGAGGTCACCACACAGTTAACCCACGGGAGTCATCATGGCCGCGATTCATATCGGCATTTCCGGCTGGCGCTACACGCCCTGGCGGGGGGATTTCTACCCCGAGGGCCTGACCCAGAAGCGCGAGCTGCAGTTTGCCTCACGGGCGGTCAACAGCATCGAGATCAACGGCTCGTTCTACGCGCTGCAAACACCCAAGCGCTATGCCGAGTGGTATGGCGACACGCCTGAAGGATTTGTGTTCAGCGTCAAGGCGCCGCGCTATATCACGCATATCCTGCGGTTGCGGGAGGTGCACAAGCCGATGGCGAATTTCTTCGCCTCCGGGGTGCTGGAGCTCAAGGAAAAGCTCGGGCCGATCCTCTGGCAGTTCCCGCCCAGTTTCAAATTCGACCCGCCGTTGTTTGAAGCCTTTCTCGCCGAATTACCCACTACTACCCAGCAGGCCGCCGCCCTCGCCCGCGAGCATGAGCCGCGCCTGAACGGCAAGGCGAGCCTGCAAGCCCACGGTAAAAAGCCGCTGCGCCATGCGGTGGAGATTCGCCACAAGAGTTTCGCCGTGCCGGAGTTTGTCGAGATGCTCGACAAGCACGGCGTGGCCCTGGTGGTGGCGGACACAGCCGGCAAGTGGCCCTACCTGGAAGACGTCACGGCCAACTTTGTGTACCTGCGCCTGCATGGGGACAAAGCGCTGTATGCCAGCGGCTATACGTCCGAAGCGCTCAAGCGCTGGGGCGATCGCATCGAACGCTGGAGCCACGGCAAACAACCCGCCGATGCACAGTTGATCGACCCGAAGCACAAACCCCGCGCCCGCAAGCAGCGCGAGGTGTTTTGCTACTTCGATAACGACATCAAGGTGCGCGCGCCCTTCGACGCGCGCCAATTACTGCAGCGTTTTGGCCTGGACCAGGCACTGGCCACCGAACCCGGCAAGTTGCCGGACACGGGGGTGCTGTCATGACCCATCCGGAACTGATGCCAACCACGCCCACCGAAACCATCACCCGCTTCAGGGTGCTGACGGTCAATACCCACAAGGGCTTCACCGCGCTCAACCGGCGCTTCATCCTGCCCGAGTTGCGCGAGGCGATCCGCAGCGTGGCCGCCGACGTGGTGTTCCTTCAGGAAATCCACGGCACCCATGAACGCCACCCCAAGCGCTACAGTAACTGGCCGAGCATGCCGCAATACGAGTTCCTCGCCGACAGTATCTGGCCGCAATACGCCTACGGTCGCAACGCGGTGTATCCCCATGGCGACCACGGTAATGCGCTGCTGTCGAAATTCCAGATCATCCGCTACGACAATCTCGACATCTCCCAGAGCGGCCACGAAAGTCGCGGGCTGCTGCATTGCGTGCTGCGCTTGCCGGGCAACGTGCAGGACGTGCATGCCATCTGCGTGCACCTGGGGCTGCGGGAAGTCCATCGCCAGCAGCAACTGCGCCTGATCGCGCAGCGGGTCGCCGAGATTCCCGCCGACGCGCCGGTGATTGTCGCCGGTGATTTCAATGACTGGCGCCAGCGCGCCGATCTCGCCCACTGCGGGCTGCGGGAAGTGTTTATCGAAACCCACGGCAAGCCGGCCCGCACCTTCCCGGCGCGCCTGCCGCTGCTGCCGCTGGACCGCATCTATGTGCGCAACCTCAAGGTGCATCAGCCCCAAGTCCTGACCAGCCGCCCGTGGTCACACTTGTCGGACCATGCGCCGCTGTCGGTGGAGATCGAGTTATGAACAGCGCACCACTGGAAAAGGTCGCGGTGGAACACATCGCGACCGACCAACCGCCGGACGATGCCGTGGCCCGGGACCTGGATTACGGCTGGCAGAGCGGTAACCAGATCGAGTTGCTGGAGAACGGCGAGGCCTACTTTCCCAAAGTGTTCGAGGCGATGCGCCAGGCCCAGCGGGAGATCTTGCTGGAGACCTTTATCCTTTTCGAAGACAAGGTCGGCCACGAGCTCAAAGGCATTTTGATCGAGGCGGCGCAGCGTGGCGTCAAGGTCGTCGCCAGCCTCGATGGCTTTGGTTGTGGCGAGCTGACACCGGGGTTTCTCAGCGAATTGAGCCAGGCCGGCGTGACCGTGCAGATGTTCGACCCGGCGAGCAAGACATTGGGTTTTCGCACCAACTGGTTTCGCCGCCTGCACCGCAAGATTGTGGTGGTGGATGCCAGTGTGGCGTTTATCGGCGGGATCAATTTCTCGGCGGATCACCTGGGGGATTTCGGCCCCGAGGCCAAGCAGGATTATGCCGTGCAGGTGCAGGGCCCGGCAGTCGCCGACCTGCATCATTTCGCCCTCGCACAAAGTGGCCGGCGTGTGCGCAAGCGGCGCGGCTGGCGGCGCGAGCAACGCCCGTCGCCATGGGCTGCCGGCGAAGGCGACGGCCTGGTACGGCTGATCTACCGGGACAATCTGCAACACCGTACCGATATTGAAGAGGCCTACCTGCACGCCCTGCGCAAGGCCGAGCGGCGGGTGGTGATCGCCAACGCCTATTTCTTTCCCGGCTACCGCCTGCTGCGGGAAATTCGTAATGCCGCGCGGCGCGGCGTGCACGTGCAGTTGATCATGCAGGGCCAGCCGGATGTGCTGCTGGCCAAGCTGGCGGCACGCATGCTCTATGACTATTTGCTCAAGGAAGGCGTGGTGATCCACGAGTACTGCCAGCGTCCGTTGCACGGCAAGGTGGCGCTGGTGGATGAAGAGTGGAGCACGGTGGGTTCGAGCAATCTCGACCCGCTGAGCCTGTCACTGAACCTGGAGGCGAATGTGCTGGTTCGTGATCGTGGCTTCAACCAGCAGTTGTTCGAGCGCCTGGGATATCTGAGCCAGAACCACTGCAAGACCATGCCGGAAAACCGCGCGCCTCGCGGCTGGTTCTGGCGGGTGACCGTGGGTTTCGTGGTGTTCCATGTGCTGCGGCATTTTCCGTCGTGGACCGGCTGGTTGCCGGCCCACAAGCCGAGGTTGAAACCCTTCGTTCTTGAGGAGCGTGCGGATCATGACCCAAGCTCGCATCGCTGAAGAAAGCGCTCGCCCCGGCTTCTTGAAACGCTGGAAAAAACCGCTGACGGTGGTGTTTTTCCTGGTGCTGATCGTGTTGTTCACCCTGCTCGCCCGGCGTATCGACTGGAGCGAAGTGCTCGACACCCTGGGCGACTTCAAGCTGCGCACGCTGCTCATCGCGGGTGGGCTGACTTTGTGCAGTTTCCTGGTGTATTCGTGCTTCGACCTGATCGGCCGCACCTACATCCGCCAGCCGTTGGGCTGGAAGCAGATTTTGCCGGTGGGCATCATCAGCTATGCGTTCAACCTCAACCTGAGCGCGTGGGTAGGTGGCATCGCCATGCGCTATCGGTTGTATTCCCGACTCGGGGTGAGCAGCGGGAACATCGCGAAGATCCTCGGCTTGAGCCTGGCCACCAACTGGTTCGGCTACATGGCGATCGCCGGCGCGGTATTCAGCAGCGGGCTGGTGACATTGCCTCCGGGGTGGAAGCTCAGCAGCGGTGCGTTGCAAGGCGTCGGCGTGCTGTTGGTACTGGCGAGCCTGGGTTACCTGCTGGCCTGTCGCTTGTCGAAAAAGCGCGCATGGTCGATACGCGGGATTGAAATCAGCCTGCCGTCGCTGCGCATGGCAGTGTTGCAGTTGGCGCTCGGCGCGCTGAACTGGTCGCTGATGGCAGCAGTGATTTTTACCCTGCTGCCCAAGCAGCTGGATTACCCCGTGGTGCTCGGGGTGTTGCTGATCAGCAGCATTGCCGGGGTGGTCACGCATATCCCGGCAGGGCTGGGTGTGCTGGAGGCAGTGTTCATTGCCTTGCTGCAGCACGAAGCGTCCCGCGGCAGTCTGCTCGCGGGGCTGATCGCCTACCGCGCGATCTACTTCATCCTGCCCCTGCTGGTGGCCCTGGTGATGTACCTCGCGGTCGAAGCCAAGGCCAAGGCATTGCGCGTGAAGAAAACGCCTACGACTGGATGATGCTCAAGCGCTCGCCCACCACCATCTCGGTAATCCAGTCCACCAGGATCGAGGTGTAGGCCTGCTGGGAAACCGGATCACTCAGGGAATGATCCGCACCGTCGATAATCCGGTGAGTCAGCGAATGCGTCTGCTGGCAGGCGGCGCGGTAGCTCATGATGGTGGCATGGGGCACGTGGTCGTCGGTCTCCGACTCCACGATCAACACATCACCGGTAAACGCCGCGCATGCATGCAGGGCGCGATTGGTTTCGGCGTGCACAAAGGTGCCGCGATAATCCATCAGGTCGGCCTTGTCCAGGTCGCGCTTGGGCTTGAGCCATTCCTGGTCGCGGTACAGCGCCGGCACCCGCAAAGCCAGCCAGCGCACGGGGCGCAGCGAAGTGAGGATGGCGGCCAGGTAACCGCCGTAGCTGGTGCCCACCACCGCCACCGCCGAGGTGTCGATGGCCGGGTGTGACAGCAGGCGGTCGTAGGCCGCGAGCAGGTCGCGCAGGTTGTCTTCGCGGGTGACGCGGGATAACGGAATGCCGTTGCCGGCATGGCCGCGCAGGTCGAATGTAAGGCATACACAACCGAGCCCGGCGATACCCTTGGCGCGTTCCAGGTCACGCTCCTGGCTCCCACCCCAGCCGTGCACAAACAACACCCCCGGTACTTTCGATTTGGGACTGAGGAAGGTCCCGCTCATCTGTTCGTCGTCGATATCAATGGCAATGGTTTCGCTTCTAGCCGTCATAGGATTTGACCGTCACGTACTTGAGAAGAAAGTCGCTGTTTTCTGCCGGGCCCCGGTACACCTCGATCGCGTCAGCGGGCAGTGGCTGGTCGACGTAGGTTTCTACCGACGAGACATAAATCGCCCGCAGCCCGGGATTGTTGACGAAGCTTTGCAGCGCCGCGACTTCCGCGCTGCTGGCCCCGCCCATGCGCCAGGACTGCTCGAGCACGCCGCTGCGGCGTTGGCCGTCGCTGTCCAGGCCCTGGGCGATGTCGTAATTGCGCCGCGAGGCGTAGAACCCGGGATAGGCCTCATCCGCCGCGTTATCGAAGACCTGCGCTTGCTGGATGGCCAGGCGCACGTCATCGGGCATGTCGAGCTTGAGCAGGTCTTCGTAGTAGCCCTGGACCACCAACAGGTTGGAACCACCATAGACCTCTTCGCCCTGCCCGTCCCGGGTCAGGTATTGATCGCCGCAGTAGCTGATGACGTGATCGCCGATAAAGCTCTGGCCGACACTGTGGGTGACCACGTCACTCAGGTCCTGCTCCAGCACCACGCCGTCGCTGAACAATTGCGCCGCATCCGGGCGCGCGAGGATGGCGTCGAACTCGTCGAGGCTGCGGATCACTTCCTGGCCGCGACCGGCGCAGGCATGCACGGGCTTGAGACGGATCGGCCCGGTGTACAGCAAATGGGTCGCCGCCGGCCGCGCATCTGCCAGGGCGTGCACACTCAACCCATCCAGCACCACATTGCGGATGCGCTCGGAAAACAGCGGCGACCAGCCTTCGGGCGCAACCGCGTTTTTATTCAGCAAACCGTGGCTGATGGCCTTGGTGCAGATGAAATCGTGATCGACGTAGCCGCCCCACAGATCCTCAGGGCCTTTGACGCCGAATTGCCGCGCCTGTGCCGCGCCAACCAGCGTCTGAGTGGGCAATAGATAGAGGTCGCGCCCACTGTGCTGCTCAGGGTTATAGCTGCCGCCATATTTGAGCCCGAGGATGTGCGCCAGCCAACGGGCCAGGGCGCGGTTGGTCTCCACTTCGTGCAATGGCGCTTGCGGACGGATTGAATGCGCCACCACGATTTTTTTGCGATTTGTCGGGGTCATGCGTCCCCCTTGGCTCTGCTGCCATGTGTGTAAGGAAACGGTAGCAGGGATCAAGCCAAGGCGGCGTTTGTTTAAACGCGAGGGGAATCAATCAGTTGCGGGAAAAGCGATAGCACTTGGCCTGTTTTATTCTGCACGATGTGATCCCGGTGTCGCGGTTTTCTGCACGATTCAGGCTTGGGCCTTGGTTGGGGTTACACCGAAACGGCTGCGGTAGTCGCTTGGCGCCAGCCCGGTGATTTTCTTGAAGGTGGCGCGGAAGGCGCCGGGGTCCTGGTAACCCACGGTCCAGGCAATGTGATCAATGGTGCTGTTGGTGAACTCGAGCATCTGGCGCGCCTTGCCGACACGCAGGTGCTGGCAATATTCGGTGGGTTTCAAACCGGTGGCGGCGCGGAACCGTCGCAGGAAGGTGCGTTCCTCAAGTCCCGCCTCCTGCGCCATGGCAGCCAACGAAACATCCACCGCACCGCTGGCCTGCAGCCAATGCTGCACCTTGAGAATCGCAGCGTCGCCATGGGCAAGGATCGGCGCAAAATTACTGCCGCACTCACTGGCGCTGTCACTGTGTTCGATCACCAGGAAACGCGCGGTGCTGGCAGCGATGCTCGGGCCGAGCAAACGGTCCACCAGGCGCAGGCCCAATTCGGACCAGGCCATGAGGCCGGCGGTGGTGATCAAGTCACCGTCGTCGACGATGGGTTTGTCGGCCTCCAGGCGAATCGCCGGGTAACGCGCGGCGAAGGACTTGGCCGACGTCCAGTGCGTGGTGGCGCTGCGACCGTCCAACAGGCCGCTTTCCGCCATCAGGATCGAACCTACGCACACCCCGCCCAGAATGGTCCCGGACCGATGTTGCTGGCGCAGCCAATCCAGCAATTCGGCGGACGCCTGGCCCTCGGAAAAGCCGGCAATGGAGGGTGGAATCAGCAAGGCCGTCAGCGCGTGCCCGGGGCCGGGCTGGCTGTCGAATACGCGGGTCGGCGCACCGCCTGTTTCAGCCTGCCAATGGCTGATGCGCAGGGACGGCAGTTGCTCGGACTGATGCTCGGTCGCAATCCGGTTGGCGACCGCGAACAGGTCGGTCAAGCCATGCACGGCAGCCATTTGCGCACCACTGTAGATCAGCACGCCGAGCTCGACGATCGCCATTGTCAGTTTTCCCTCTGTTATTGTCGGTGCGGCCAATCCCCAGGCGTCACGCCAGCCAGGATACTGGACGCATCAACCCTCACAAGGAAACCAACATGGCCAAGCAAGCGCTCATCCTAATCGATATCCAGAACGACTACTTCCCCCAGGGCAAGTGGCCGCTAGACGGAGTGGACGCGGCGGCAGACAAGGCGCAGCAAGTGCTACAGGCATTTCGCCAGGCAGGCGATACGGTGATTCACGTACGCCACGAATTCACCTCCGACGATGCCCCCTTCTTCACCCCGGGCTCGGAAGGTGCACACCTGCACCCCAAGGTGCTGAACCAGGCCGACGAGCCGGTGGTGCTCAAGCATTTCGTCAATGCGTTCCGCGAAACCAACCTGCGGGCCCTGCTGGAACAACGCAGCATCACCGAACTGGTGGTGGTGGGCAGCATGAGCCATATGTGCATCGACGGCGTGGTGCGCGCCGCGTCGGACCTGGGCTACAGCGTGACCGTGGTCCACGATGCCTGCGCCACGCGGGACCTGGAATTCAATGGCAGCGTCGTGCCGGCAGCCCAGGTGCATGCGGCGTTTATGTCGTCGCTGGGGTTTGCTTATGCGAGCGTGGTATCGGCTGAAGCGTATTTGAACGCGCAAAAATAAACCTGAAACCGTGCGGCCTCACAGGAGGCCGCCGATTAAATGGTTTCCTCGAAAATCGCTACCGCCCGCACAAAACCGGCAGAGGCGTGTTTGATCTTGTAGGGGAAACAGGACACTTCAAAACCGTGGGCCGGCAGAGCGTCCAGGTTGGCCAGTTTTTCCATCTGCCCATAGCCGATGTCCCTTCCCGCCTTGTGCCCTTCCCAGATGATCGAGCTGTCACCGCTGGCCGCAAACCGCGCCCGGGTATGGCTGAATGGCGCGTCCCAACTCCAGGCATCAGTGCCTACCACCCGCACCCCGCGCTCCAGCAAATACAAGGTGCCTTCGCGGCCGATCCCCACGCCTGCGTCCAGGTAGCCCGGCTGGCCGAACAAGGCACCGGCACGGGTATTCACCAGCACAATGTCCAGCGGCTGTAACACATGGCCGATGCGCTGCAGCTCCGCCTCGATTTGTGCAGCGCTGATCACATGGCCGTCCGGCAGGTGGCGAAAGTCGAGCTTTACGCCGGGCCGCAGGCACCAGTCCAACGGGATCTCATCAATGCCATAGGCCGGCTTGCCGCCATCGGTGGTCGAGGCGTAGTGCCACGGCGCATCCATGTGCGTGCCGCTGTGGGTGGTGATGTCCAGGCGCTCGGCCGCCCAGGCCTCCTGGCCGGGCATATCGTCGATACACAAGCCCGGAAACATCGCGAGCAGCTCCTGGATACCGCCCTGGTGGTCGACGTACTCGATCTTCGGCAGCAGCGGTGGCGGGTCGGTATAGGGGTTGTTTTCAAGGGTGACCGACAGGTCCACCAGACGACGTTTGCGTTCAGTCATGAAAGCGCCTCTTGAGTGAGCAAGGTGGAGTCAACCAGGCGCTGGTCGATGGCGCCGAATACCGACTCGCCCTCGCTGTCCAGTGCTTCGATGCGTATGCGGTCGCCAAACTTCATGAATCCGGTCAGCGGCTGCCCGTGGTCAATCATCTCGATGGCCCGGCGCTCTGAAATACACGCCGAACCCACAGCGCGGTCGACATTGGACACGGTGCCGGAGCCAATGATGGTGCCGGCGCGCAAGCGTCGGGTGCGCGCGGCATGGGCGATCAGGTCAGCGAAGCTGAAGCTCATTTCAGCGCCATGGGGCGCACCGAACCAGCTCTGGTTCCAGGTGACGCTCAGGGGCAGGCACACCCGCCCGTTGTGCCAGGCGGCACCCAGCGCTTGCGGGGTGACGGCCACCGGCGAAAAACTCGACGAGGGCTTGGCCTGGAAAAACCCGAAGCCGGTGCTGACTTCATGCAGCAGGAAGCCCCGCAGGCTGACGTCGTTGACCAACAGCACCAGCCGCACGTATTGCAACGCCTGGTCGGCGGGGCAGCCCATCGGTACTTCATCGACGATCACGGCGAACTCGCCCTCAAAATCGATTCCGTGATTCACGTCCGGCAAGGGCACATCGTCGCAGGGCCCGAGAAAGTCGTCGCTGGCGCCCTGGTACATCAACGGAATGCGCTCATCGGCCATGGGCGGCAGGCTGAAGGCTTTTTGCAGCAGGTGCGCGTGGTTGAGAAACGCCGAACCGTCGCACCACTGATAAGCCCGGGGCAATGGCGCTGCGGCGTGTGTGGGGTCAAACGCAAACGACTCGGGCGCTTGCCCCAGATTAAGCAACTGGTAGTGCCGGCTCAGCACCGGCTCGGCCTCGGCCCAATTCTCCAGCGCCTGTTGCAAGGTCGCAAAAGGCGGAGCGATTACCGCATGGCGCAGGTCCCTGGAGACCACTACCAACTGGCCGTCACGCAGGCCGTTTTTCAACGTAGCGAGTTTCATCGAGCATTCCTCAAGGAATTAAACGGTTAATGCAGGACCATGTCGTCCGACACTTGAATCGGATCAAGCAGCCGCACACCGGCCAGCCACGGCGCGACCAGCGAAACCAGGGCCGCCAGCAGCAGGCCCCAGCCGACCATGGCCACCGCGCCTACACGCCCATCGGACACACCGGACAACGCCATGACCAATAACGGGCTGGCAAACTGGCCGCCGAAAAAGCCCGCGTTGAACAGGCCGGTGCCTTTGCCGCGGTGTTCGAAACTCAGGGTGGAAAGTGCCCAGCTGAGCACCGTGGGCAACGCCAGCCCGCCGCCCAGGCCGTTGACCATGACGGCGATGACCGCCGTGCGGTAGTAGACGGCGTTGGCCAGCAGCAAAATGCCGATGCCGGAGACCACAAACGCCAGCGCCAGCAGCAAGCCCGGCCCGAAACGGCTCAGACGCCGGAAGCACAGGGCACCGACAAACACCGCCGAATGGCCCAGGCCGATGGCCATGCCAATGCGCTGCGGTGAATCAATGCCGATGTGCTCCAGCAAGAAACCGGTTTGTACCGGAACAATGAAAAAACCCAGGGACGCCAGCACGGTCATGCCGCAAATCACCGACAGCGAGCGCAAGGGAAAACGCGTGCCCAGCGCCACTTCGACCGCCGCACTGGCGCCACGCAACGATTCGCGCAACGCCAGGTGCATCAACGGCGCAAGCAGCAGGCCCACGATGTACACCGCAAACGGCAGGCGCCAACCGTGCTCACCGATGATCCCGCCCAGCATGAAAAACGCCGTGGCCGAGAGTGAGGTGACGATGGTTTGCCACGACAGCAGTTGCACCCGGTCGCGGCCGTCGAAGTAGTCGCCGATCAGCGCGGTGCAGCAGGTCATGATTGCCGCTTCCGCCAGGCCCAGGCCGGCACGGCTGAGCAGGATCGCATCGAGGTTGTCCAGCACCAGCGGCAGCGGCCCGCAGATGCCATACAGCAACATCGCCAGCACCAGCAGGCGCTTGCGCCCGACGCGGTCGGAGAGCCAGCCGGCGAACGGCGAAAACAACGCGATCATCAGCGCCGGCAACGTCAGCACGATGGGCACGATCAGCCCCACGTTGGCGGTACCGGAAAAATGTTCGGCGATGCGCGGCAACACCGGGGCAATCAACACCCCGCCGAGAATCGGCAGGCAGCTGCCGAGCAACAACAACGGGCCTGATCCGCGCGGGCGAGGCGCGGGGGCAGCTTGCGAGGACGGGTTCATGCAGGGTTTCCTATTGTTGTTATCGGGTGTTCGGAAGGTGCATCAGGCAGCAGGAAATGCGCCAGGGCCGGCAGTAATACCAGTGCGCCGAGCATGTTCAGCAGGAACATGAAGGCCAGTAAAATGCCCATGTCTGCCTGGAATTTGATCGGTGAAAATGCCCAGGTGGCAACACCGACTGCCAGGGTGACACCGGTCAGCATCACCACTTTGCCAGTGAACAGCAGCGCCTGGTAATAGGCACGGGACAGGCTGTCACCCGCCTTGCGCCGCGCCAGCAAAATACTCATGACGTACAGCGCGTAGTCCACTCCTATGCCGACGCCCAAGGCAATCACCGGCAGGGTCGCGACCTTGACGCCGATGCCCAGCCACACCATCAGCACCTCGCACAGGATCGAGGTGAGCATCAACGGCAGAATCACGCAGACCACCGCCGCCAAAGAGCGGAAGGTCAGCAGGCACAGCACGATCACCGCGCCGTAGACCCAGTACAACATGTCGTGGTTGGCCTGCTTGACCACGATATTGGTCGCGGCTTCGATACCCGCATTGCCGGCCGCCAGCAGGAACTTCACGTCAGCGGTGTTATTGGCCTGGGCGAAGGCTTCGACTTCGTTCACCAGTCGCGTCAGCGTCACGGCTTTGTGGTCACGCAAGTAGGTGTAGAGCGTGAGGGTGTTGCAACTCTGGTTGAACAGCTCACGCGGTGCCCGCCCGGTGATGGAGTTGAGCAGCGCCTGGTTCTGTGTCAGGTCATACCACTTTGGGTTGCCTTCGCTCATGCCCACCAACAGGCTGCGGTTCAGGCTGGCCAGCGACGCCGTGGACTCCACGCCCGGCAGTTGGCGCAAGCGCCACTCCAGGGCATCCACGCGCATCAAGGTGGTGTAGTCGGAACAGGCGCCGTCAGGTGTGCGCACGATCACCGCGAACACATCGCTGCTGGCGCCGTAGTGAGCCACCATAAACCCGTTGTCGCGGTTATAGCGTGAGTCGGCCCGAAGCTCCGGGGCGCCGGCGTCAAGATCGCCGACTTGCAACTGCTGGCTGATCCACCAGCCGCCGCCGGCCAGCAATGCACTGACCATCAGCGTGCCGGTGGCCCAACGGCGCTGGGTAAAGCGGTCGAGGAACACCCACAACGGTTGCTTGCGCCCGTGCCGGTCAGCCTCTTCACTGCGCAGGCTGCGCGCGGCGGCCCGGGCACTGACGCCGCAATAGCTGAGGAGAATCGGCAACAGGATCAGGTTGGTGAACACCAGCACTGCAACGCCAATGCTGGCGATCAATGCCAGGTCCTGGATGACCTTGATGTCGATCAGCATCAATACGCCAAACCCCACCGCGTCACACAGCAAGGCGGTAAGGCCGGCGAGGAACAACCGCCGAAAGGTGAAACGCGCCGCCACTTGCCGGTGCATGCCGCGCCCGATGTCTTGCATGATGCCGTTCATTTTCTGTGCGCCATGGCTCATGCCGATGGCCAATACCAGGAACGGTACAAGCACTGAATAGGGGTCGAGTTCGAACCCCAGCAACGCCACAAGTCCCAGTTGCCAGACCACCGCAATCAACGAGCAGGCCATCACCAACACGGTGCTGCGCAGGCAACGGGTGAATGCGTAGAGCATCAGCGTGGCGATCAGAATCGCCGCCGCGAAGAACAGCAGTACCTGGCGCAACCCATCGATCAGGTCGCCCACCACTTTGATGAAACCGGTGATGTGAATTGTCAGCCCCTGGGCCTGGAACTCGCTGCGCAGTTGCTCCAGCTGTTGGGACAACGCGCTGTAGTCGAGGGCTTTGCCGGTTTGCGCGTCGATGTCCATCAAGGGCACGAAGATCAGGCTGGAGTGGCCGTCCAGGGCGATGGTCTGGCCGATCTCACCGGAGCGGGTGGCGTTGCGGCGCACCGTCTCCAGGCTGCTGGCCGAACCATCGTAGTCATCGGGGATCACCCGGCCGCCTTCCACGCCCTCCTCGGTCACCGCCATCCAGCGCATGTTGGGGGTCCAGAGGGACTTCATGAAGGGCCGGTCGACACCCGGCAGCAAAAATACTTTGTCGTTAAGACGGGCCAGCAATTCCAGGTAGTGCGCGTCGTAGATGGAGGAGCCAGGCGCTTCGACGGCGATGCGTACCGCGTTGCCCAACCCGGTGAGTTCCTTTTGGTTGGCCAGGTAATTGGCGATATAGGGATGCCCCGTGGGAATCATTTTTTCAAAGCTGGCGTTGAGCCCAAGGCGGGTGCTGGCGACGCCCAAGCCGAGGGTCAACAGCAGGCACAGCCACAGCACCAGGCTGCGATGGTTGAACAAAGCCCGTTCAATCAGCGAGCCGGAATGGCGGTCGAAGTCCTGGAGACTGTGCTCGGGGCCGCGCTGCAGGTCGAGCGGATTACGAAGATGCGTCATTGCCCGTTCACCTGTTCCAATCGCTTGATGCCGCGTGCGCCCACCACGACCCATTGGCCGTCGCCCGCTTGACTGAGGGAAGCCACTGCGCCAACGGCCGGCAGCCTTTGCTCACGTAAAGCAGTGCCTTCGGTACTGAGTAAAAGGTGGCCACTCTGGTCCGCGAGCATCACCCCAGCGCCGGCTGAACGCGCCGCCACCACGCTGCTGCTGAACGGGTTGTTCAGTGCCTGCCATTGCTGACCCTGATCGGTACTGCGCCAGACATTTCCGCGCAATCCCGCCACCAGGACCGTGCCATCGGCTGCCAGGTTCAGGGTAAAGAAACTGCCGTCATACGGGCTCGGCAACCGAACGAAATGCGCGCCGCCGTCTGCGGATGTCCACAAAGTGCCCTGCTCTCCTGCGATGTACATCCGTGGGCCTTGAGCAGCGATCGCGTACAGGTGATTGCCCGCCGGGTTGTCCAGGCGATCGACCCAGGACTGCCAGCTCGCACCACCGTCCTGGGTATGCAGGATCAGGCCGAATGCGCCCACCACAGTGCCTTCCCGCTCGTTGCTGAAATGCACCGACAGCCAGGGTTTGTCTGCGCCGTCTGCAATAAATCCTTGAGCCACCTTGAGCTGCCGCGCGGAGGGATCCGGGGTCGCACGCACGGCATCGAGCACGCGTTGGGCGGCGGCCTTGCCGTCCAGTTGGAGGTGCCAGCTTTCGCCACCGTCCACGGTGTGCAATACCACGCCAGCATGCCCCACTGCCCAGCCTTGCGAGGCGGTGGCAAAGCTGACCGAAGTCAGGCTTGCACTGGTGGGTACCGGCACCTGGCGCCAATGTTTGCCGCCGTCGTCCGAAAGCACGATCAAGCCCTGCTCACCGACGGCCACCAGGCGTTTTCCAGCCTGGGCGATATCGATGAGAACCGCCTGGGTCGGCGCCGCCACCTGCAACGCCGGACGCTGCAGTACATCACTGACGGGGGCCTCGGCGGCATGGCCTGCCAGGCAGATAGCCAGCACGCCCAGCGCCAGCCATACGGGTTGCCCACGCATCAACGCACACCATCGGCAGCCAGGCCGTCCGGGCTGAAATCACTGTCGGGGAACGGTGCGACCACATCGTTGTGCACGCGTTTTTCGGTGACCACGTTGTGGGCCATCCAGGCTCCGGTCTGCAGGTCGTACTGGCCATACAAGCCACGCACCAGCCCCGGCAATTGCGGCATCAGGTACGGCAGTTGAAAGTAGGTGCGCCACAGTTGGTGGTTGGCGTCCCAGCTGTCGCCGAGTACGGCCATCCAGGTGTCTTCGTCTACGTAGAAGCGGCGCTTGGGCATGCTGTGGCGTTTGCCGGCGACCAGGTTGCCTTCAATCACCCACACCCGATGCAGTTCCCAGCGCATGTGGTCGGGGTTGAGGAAGCGCTCGCCAAGGATCGCGTCGTCCTTGGCCGGTTGCAGGATCTTGTTACTGTTGTAGGGGATCAGCATTTCCTGCTTGCCGACGATCTTCCAGTCATAACGGTCGAGCGGGCCGGTGAATACCGAGACCTCGTCGAAGTTGGCCACGCCCGAACTGGTGGGCGTGGGCGTGTCGTAAGACGACACCGGCAGTTTGCGCACACGGCGCTGGCCAGCCAGGTAGACCCAGGATTGCGGGCCGCCGTTGGCGTAATCCAGCGGCTCACGGCCCAGCAAGGCTTCACCGGCACGTTGCGGCGGGCCGAGGTTGACCAGGCGGGTCATCCAGTACACCCCTTTGTATTCGGGTTTACCGTCCTGGAAGTAATACGGCATCTCGCGCTGCGCCTGCACTGTGGCTGAAAGAATGCGCTGGCCGCTGGCGGTGATCACGTACACGTTGTAGTCGTTCTTCCAGGCCACGCCGCGCCAGCTCAGGTGATGGTTCCAGATCACTTCGGCGCCGGTAGTCGGGATCGGGAACGGAATGCCGCCACTGGCGCCTTCCAGCGTGTTGCCCTCGTGGGTGAGGTGCGCGCCTGTGGCGTTTTTCAGGGTGTTGTCGTAGACCCATTGCGGCGCGGCGGCGGTGCGCCGGCTCGGGTACACGTCGATGCGGTAGGTCGGGTATTTGGCGAACAACGCTTTTTGCCCGTCGCTGAGTTTGTCGGCGTACTGCGCGACGTTTTGCGGGGTGACCGAGTACAGCGGTTTGTCACTGGCAAAGTAGTCCGGCAGGCGCGGGCCCGGGTTGACGCCAGCCGGAACCTGGGTAAAACCCTTGTCCCATGCGGGAATACTGCCATCGGCGTTGCCGGCGCGCTCGGCGCCCAGCGGGGTCAGCGTGGACTTCAGTTGCTGGGCCTGGGCGTCGGTTGCAGCCCAGCCTGCGGGCGCGACGGCCACCAACAGACCCGCGAGCATCAACGGTTGGAGTTTCATGAAACGCACCTCTGTTTATTGTTGTTATGCAGCCACGATCAAAATGATCGCTGGACGGTAAAGGCAATAAAGTCGCGGTCCTTGAGCGGTTGCCCATAGGTGTTGGCGTTCCGGCTATCGAGGAAGTTGTCGCTGCCGCCGATGTAGTGCGTGTAGTTGAGGCCGGCCTTCCAGGTTTGCAGGTACTCAAGCTGCAGGCCGATGCTCACATCGCCGCCTTTGTCGCCCACACCGTTGTTGAATTTGCTGATCACCGACGAGCGCCCTTTCGGGTTGTAGCCCAGGCCCAGCGGCACACTCAGGTCGACGCCGGGGTACACCTGGAAGAAGTTGGGGGTGAAGCTCATGCGCAGGCCCCAGGCATCGCGCTCGCTGTTGGGGTCGAGCGCGGCAGCGTTTTTGGTGATGCTGGTGCGCCGGTGCCAGGCCACTTCACCCGCCAGGCTGGCAGAATCCCAAATGCCGTTGCTGTTGAACGAGTAGAGGCTGGAGAGCTGGGCATGCAGCGAGTTGCCCACGGCGTACAAGGCATGGCTGGCGTTATCTCCCAGGCCCGTCGGGTTGGCCTGGGACACGCTCACCAGCGGCGTATTGCGCCGTACCGAGACTTCACCGGCAACGTTGGCATCGCCCACCGAGGTGCTGAAGCTGGCGCCAAATGCGCGAATCCCTTCGGCGTACACCAGTTGGTATTCGCCCAGTTGACCGGTCAACGGGTTGGGCCCGCCGGGATTGGCGCGGGTGTAAATCATCGGATCCTTGGCGTGATAGCGGATCGCATAGAGACCAAAATCGGTGTTCCAGTCTTCAGGCGAAAACCGCAGCGACAGACCGTACTGGCCCTTGTCGTCCGCCTTGATGTCCTTGCCGTGAAAGAACGCCAGCGGTTGTTGGTTGGGGCCGATCGGGCCACCCACAATCAAGCGTTCACCGCCCTCGCCCACCACATCCGAGGTGGAAAAATAGCTGCCTACGGCGGGGATGCGGTTCTCTTCCCACGCAAACTGGTAGTACGCCGCCACCGAGACGTTCGGCCGCAACTGAACCTGCCCGGAGAATTGATTGACCGGGCGAATCAATTCCTTGAACGGTGTATTGGGTACTGAGGTGGCCTTGATGATGTCCACCGGTGCTTGCCCGCCCGCAATGCCGTTGGCCCCGAAGAACAGGCTTTCGCCCCACAACACGGTGTGCCGGCCCAGGCGGAAGCTGGTGGGCAGCTCGCCGAGGTTGCCCTTGCCGAAGACAAACGCATCGAGGATCTCGGCATCGCTGCCGTGAAGCTTGCGGGTGTCGTCCGTGAAGTGGTCATGGCTGACTGAGCGCTGGTTAGCGGTGGCCGGCGAATCGTTGTCGTTGCTGCCTTCATACACGCTGTCATACCAGCCGGCCGCACTGACGCGGGCGCCGAAGTTGTTATAGCGCGCATCAAATTCGGACAGGATATTCAGCCGGTTAGAGATCAGGCCCTTGTCGAAGTTACGGTCGCTGTCGTCCTGGTTAACCGTGCTGACGAGTTTGCTGTCCCGGTCCTTTACGCGCCACGCAGCGTTGTACTTGAGGGTGTTGTCCCAGCGCAGACGCAAGTCTGAATCGCCAGTGTCGATTTCAAATGCACCCGCGTGATGGACCCAGCCCACTGCGGCAAGCGCTGCGGCAAGGGTGGCCCACTGGCAAGGCGGCCGGACGCTGCTCATACGGTCCCGTTTCATCAATACCAACCTCTGACTTGTTATTTTTGTCTTGAAAGGTCTTTTGAGAACCGGCGCTCCTGCCGCTTCTGGAATCGATAATAGGGAGGGCCAAACAATCCGAACAATCGATTATCGGGATGCCATCCATCCAAAAAAAGTGATACAACGCGCCATACTCATCTGGAGGCAAGGCCATGCGCTTTCATCACCTGGATTTGAATTTGCTGGTGGTCCTCGACACCCTGCTCACCGAACAGAACATCACGCGCGCAGCGCAGCGCCTGAACGTCAGCCAGTCGGCGGCCAGCGGCTTGCTGGCGCGGTTGCGCGATTACTTTGATGATGAGTTGCTGGTGCAGGTGGGGCGCAAGATGTTGCCCACGCCACTCGCCCAAGGCCTGGCCGAGCCGGTGCGTCGAGTGCTGCTGGATATTCAATCGACGATCGTCAACAAGCCCGAATTTGACCCGCTGACCTGCAAGCGCCACTTCAAGTTGATCGCCACCGACTTTGTGACCACGGTCATTCTCGGCCCGCTGACCCAACGCCTGCAGCAACGGGCGCCGTACATCACCCTCGACATCCAGCACGCCTCCGATCACTACAACCAAATGCTGACCCAGGGCGAGGTGGACTTCGTGATCATGCCCGATCAGTACCTGTCGGATCTGCATGCCAAAGAGTTGTTGTTCGAGGATGACTACCAGTGTGTGGTCTGGTCGCAGAACAGCCTGGTGGGAGAGCACCTCAGCCTGGAGCAATACCTGAACCTGGGGCACATTGCGGTCAACTTCGGCAGTGCCCGCGAACCCAGTTTCAGTGAAAAAATCCTTCAGGGTTATGGCCAGGCGCGCCGGGTCGAGTTGACCACCAGCAGCTTCAATACGGTGCCGCATCTGCTGGTGGGCACCCAACGGGTCGCGGTGATCCCGAGAAGCCTGGCGACCTTGTATGGCGACTTCCTGTCATTGCGCGCACTGGCGCCGCCCTTTGAATTGCCGCTGCTGCGCGAATTCACCTTGTGGAACAAAGTGCTCGACAGCGACCCGGCGCACCGCTGGATGCGCCACTTGCTTCAGGAAGTGGCGGCGGAATACAGCGAGCGCGTGGCCGGGTTGTTCAACGGGTCGCGATGATGAACAGCCGAGGGAAAGGCAGCAGTACGGTGCCATCGGCCAGCGCTGGATAAGCCTTGGTGATCCGCGCCAGGTACTCGTCGAGGAAGGCGTTCCTTTCTGACTCGGTCAGGGGCGCCAGGAACGGACGCAATGCCGACCCCTTGAACCACTCCACCACCGCGGCAGAACCTGCCAGCGGGTGGTGGTAAGTGGTGCGCCATACATCCACGGTGGAACAGTGTTGGCTCAGCAACTCAAAGTAGTAGCTCGCGGTATGGCGTTCATTGTGTTTGACGCTGCCGATCTTTGCGGCCCACGGGCCGTCCGCCGCGACTTCCCGCGCCAGCTTGTGGGCCGGCTCGTCAAGATTGTCGGGCGTCTGCACCGCCAGGGTGCCGCCGGAGGTCAGTTGATTGACTAAATGCGGATACAGCGTGGCGTGATCAGGCAGCCATTGCAGCGATGCATTGGCGAGGATGACGTCAAATTTCTGCACGGGGTTCCAGGCGCCGATATCCGCCAATTCGAAGTTCAACGCGGGTAGGCGCTTGCGGGCGTCGACCAGCATGTCATCGGAACTGTCCATGCCGGTGACCACTGCCTGCGGAAAGCGCTCAGCCAGGACTTCAGTCGAGTTGCCCGGGCCGCAACCCAGGTCGACGGCGGTGCGCACGTCACCCTCAGGGATGGCCGCTACCAGATCCCGGACGGGACGAGTGCGCTGTTGTTCGAACATCGAGTATTGCTTGGCTGACCAGGTCATTGCGGCATTCCTTCTTCTGTGAGGAGTGAGGACAGCCTAAATCTTGTGATCCATGAGAACAAATGCCACGATTGATCATCTCCCATACCTGAAAAGTATCCCTATGCTGGAACTCAGGCAGCTCAGGGCCTTCGTCGCGATTGCCGAAGAAGGCTATATCACCCGCGCGGCAGAACGTCTGGGCATGCAGCAACCGCCGCTGACCCGCCTGTTGCAAAGTCTTGAAGCCGAGTTGGGTGTGGTGCTGATGGAGCGCCTGCCACGAGGCGTGCGCCCGACCACTGCGGGGCTGGCCTTGCTGGAAGAGGCGCGGCATATCTTGGCCAGCGTCGATGGTGTGGCCGACATTGTGCGCCGCGCCGCCCGAGGTGAACGCGGACGCCTGGCGATTGGTTTCACCAGCTCTGCCGCCTTGCATCCGTTTGTGCCCAGCGTACTGCGCCTGTTTCGGGAAACCTTTGTCGGCGTTTCAGTGGTACTGGAAGAAGCCGGTACCGGTGAACTGCTGGACGCGTTGCTGCACGAAAAGCTCGACGCGGCGTTCATTCGCTCGCCGCTGAGCGGGACGCAGGCGTTGCAGGACCAGCCAATTCTGGTGGAGCCAATGTTGCTGGCGCTGCCTACCGACCACCCACTGGCTATCAACCCGTCGACGCCGCTGCCGTTGGCGGCATTGGCCACCGAGGCGTTTGTGCTGTATCGGCGCCGGGTAGGGCTTGGGTTGTATGACGCGATTCTGGTGGCGTGTCGCGAAGCGGGTTTCAGCCCGCAAGTTGTGCAAGAGGCGCCGCGCATGACGGCGACGTTGAGCCTGGTGGCTGCAGGGCTTGGGGTTTCGATTGTGCCTGCCTCAATGCAACGGTTGCGGGGCGACGGGATTGTTTATCGGGAGCTTTCGGAGTGCCGGAGCCTGGTGGCGCCGTTGCACCTGGCTACCCGGGTAGGTGATACGTCGTCGGTATTGGAGAGGTTTCGGGAGTTGGTGGTGAGCGCCGCTTCTACTGACGTTTAGCGGATTGCCGTGTCCGCAATGAAAAACCCCCGGGGCCAAGGCCACCGGGGGTTTTCTGGTGTTACGCGACAGTTCTGGGTCTCAAGCGACCTTAGAACGGAATATCGTCATCAAAGCTGTCGAAGTCGGCTGCCGGCTGAGGAGCGGCCTGCTGTGGCGCTGGACGCGACTCACGCTGTGGCTGCTGGGTTGGCTGCGGACGGGACTGCTGCTGTGGACGCGGCGCCGAGTTGGACATGCCGCCCTGGCCCTGTTGGTCGCCCTGTGGACGGCCGCCCAGCAGTTGCATGGTGCCTTGCATGTCGACCACGATTTCGGTGGTGTAACGCTTGATGCCGTCTTTTTCCCACTCGCGGGTTTGCAGCTTGCCTTCGATGTAGACCTGCGAACCTTTGCGCAGGTATTCACCGGCGATCTCTGCAACCTTGCCGAACATCGACACACGGTGCCATTCGGTTTTCTCGACCTTCTGGCCGGTTTGCTTGTCGGTCCACTGTTCGCTGGTCGCCAGACTCAGGTTGGTCACGGCGTTACCGTTCGGCAAGTAGCGAACTTCGGGATCCTGGCCGCATGTACCGACCAATATGACTTTGTTAACCCCACGGGCCATAACGTTCTCCTAGGCTGGGCGCGCTGTCGGCACTGGGTTGACCAGTTGCTCGAGCGTCGCGCGATCCAATAATTCGGTGTCCAATTTGATGTAAATGGCCGCCTCTTCAGCAACCACGACTGCATCTGTTACCCCAACGACGGCCTTCAGGCGCTCTACCAGACCGGCTTCACGAATCGCTTCGGGCGATAACGGCAGACGCAGGCTTGTGACGTATGGGGGTTCGCGCATGGTAACAGCAAAGGCCAGCCAAAGTGCAGCCAGCCCGGCGCATCCAAGGAACACAACCGACAAACCGCCATGCTGGAACATCCAGCCGCCCATGATCCCGCCCAGTGCAGAACCGAGGAACTGGCTGGTGGAATACACGCCCATCGCCGTGCCTTTGCCGCCGGCCGGTGAAACCTTACTGATCAGCGAAGGCAGTGAAGCCTCCAGCAGGTTGAACGCGGTGAAGAACACCACCGTGCCGATCACCAGCGCCCGCAGGCTGTCGCCGAACTGCCAGAAGAATAGCTCAGTGAGCATCAATGTCGCGACGGCGCCCAGCAGAACTCGTTTCATTTTGCGTTTCTTCTCGCCATAGATGATGAACGGGATCATGGCGAAGAACGAAATCAGCAGCGCGGTCAGGTACACCCACCAGTGCTGCTCCTTGGGCAGCCCGGCTTTTTGTACCAGGGCCAGGGGCAAGGCGACGAAGCTGCACATCAGCATTGCGTGTAATACGAAGATACCCAAATCCAGGCGCAACAGGTCCGGGTGCTTGAGTGTCGGCAGCAATGCCTGCTTGGCGACGCCCGACTCACGGTGCTGCAACGGCCCCGTGGAATGCGGAACCATGAAGGCGACAATCACGATGCCGAACAGCGCCATGCCACCCGTCGCCAGGAACAGGCCGTGCAAGCCGAACGCGCGGGTCAGCAGCGGGCCGACTACCATCGCCACGGCGAACGAAAGACCGATGGTCATGCCGATCATCGCCATGGCCTTGGTACGGTGTTGTTCGCGGGTCAGGTCGGAGAGCAGTGCCATGACGGCGGCGGAAATCGCGCCGGCGCCTTGCAGGACGCGTCCGGCGATCACGCCCCAGATCGAGTCGGCATTGGCCGCAAGCACACTGCCCAGGGCGAAGACGATCAGGCCGAGGTAGATCACCGGCCGGCGGCCGATGCGGTCGGAAATGACGCCGAACGGAATCTGAAACAGCGCCTGGGTCAGGCCATAGGCGCCAATCGCCAGGCCGATCAGGGCCGGGGTCGCTCCTGCGAGATCCATTCCATAGGTTGCCAGCACCGGCAACACCATAAACATGCCAAGCATACGGAATGCGAACACCAGGGCCAGACCGCTTGCTGCGCGGGTCTCGCTGCCACTCATGCGTTCGCTGTGGGGATCGTGCATGGATAAACCTCGTGTGAACCGGCGGCGATTCTACCAGTCCCATCGATTGAGAGGGTATATGCGGCGCTTTGCCGCGCAGCTTTCATGTAAGGCTGCACCCGGCACTTTGACAGTGTATATTCATCCAGTCTTTAGCCGTATACTCCTGCATTATTTACGCCCGCCGTGCGAGGCCATCTTGGACAAGATCCTGATTCGTGGGGCTCGAACCCACAACCTGAAGAACATCGACCTGACCCTGCCACGGGACAAACTGATCGTCATCACCGGCTTGTCCGGGTCCGGCAAGTCGTCCCTGGCGTTTGACACGCTGTACGCCGAAGGCCAGCGCCGCTACGTGGAATCCCTGTCGGCCTATGCCCGCCAGTTCCTGTCGATGATGGAAAAGCCCGACGTCGACACCATTGAAGGCCTGTCGCCTGCGATTTCCATCGAACAGAAATCCACCTCCCACAACCCGCGTTCCACCGTGGGCACCATCACCGAGATCTACGACTACCTGCGCCTGCTGTATGCCCGCGTCGGTATTCCCCGCTGCCCGGACCACGACATTCCCCTGGAAGCCCAGACCGTCAGCCAGATGGTCGACCTGGTGCTGGCCCAGCCGGAGGGCGCCAAGCTGATGCTGCTGGCACCGGTGATTCGCGAGCGCAAGGGTGAACACCTTTCGGTCTTTGAAGAACTGCGTGCCCAGGGTTTCGTGCGTGCCCGCATCAACGGCAAGCTCTACGAGCTGGACGAAGCGCCGAAGCTGGATAAACAGAAAAAGCACTCGATTGATGTGGTCGTCGACCGCTTCAAGGTGCGTGCCGATTTGCAGCAGCGCCTGGCGGAGTCTTTCGAGACCGCGCTGAAGCTGGCAGACGGCATTGCCCTGGTGGCGCCGATGGACGATGAACCCGGGGAAGAAATCATCTTCTCCGCGCGCTTCGCCTGCCCGATCTGCGGCCATGCCATCAGCGAGCTGGAACCGAAGCTGTTTTCCTTCAACAACCCGGCCGGCGCTTGCCCGACCTGTGATGGCCTGGGGGTTAAGCAATTCTTCGACATCAAGCGCCTGGTCAACGGTGACCTCACACTGGCGGAGGGTGCGATACGTGGCTGGGACAGGCGTAACGTCTATTACTTCCAGATGCTGGGTTCGTTGGCTTCGCACTACAAGTTCAGCCTGGAAGTGCCGTTCAACGAACTGCCGGCCGAACAGCAGAAATTCATCCTGCATGGCAGCGGTTCACAGAACGTCGACTTCAAGTATTTGAACGACCGTGGCGATATCGTCAAACGCTCGCACCCGTTCGAAGGCATCGTGCCGAACCTGGAGCGGCGCTACCGCGAGACAGAGTCCGCCAGCGTGCGCGAGGAGCTGGCCAAGTTCCTCAGCACCCAGCCTTGCCCGGATTGCCGTGGCACACGCCTGCGCCGTGAGGCGCGGCATGTGTGGGTTGGCGAGAAGACCCTGCCGGCAGTGACCAACCTGCCGATTGGCGATGCCTGCGAATACTTCGGCACGCTGAAACTGACGGGCCGCCGCGGGGAAATTGCCGACAAGATCCTCAAGGAGATTCGTGAACGGCTGCAGTTCCTGGTCAACGTGGGCCTGGACTACCTGTCGCTGGACCGCAGTGCCGACACGCTTTCCGGCGGTGAAGCCCAGCGGATTCGCTTGGCCAGCCAGATCGGTGCCGGCCTGGTGGGCGTGTTGTACATCCTCGATGAACCGTCGATTGGATTGCATCAACGGGACAACGACCGCTTGCTGGGCACGCTGAAGCACCTGCGGGACATCGGCAATACGGTGATCGTGGTCGAGCACGATGAAGACGCGATTCGCCTGGCCGATTATGTGGTCGATATCGGCCCGGGAGCGGGTGTTCACGGTGGGCATATTGTCGCCGAGGGCACGCCGGCTGAAGTGATGGCGCATCCTGACTCGCTGACCGGTAAGTACCTGTCGGGTCGCGTGAAGATCGCCGTGCCGGCCAAACGCACCCCGCGCAACAAGAAGATGGCACTGCACCTCAAGGGCGCGCGCGGCAACAACCTGCGCAATGTCGACCTGGAGATCCCGCTGGGCCTGCTGACCTGTGTGACCGGTGTATCCGGTTCGGGCAAATCAACGCTGATCAACAACACGCTGTTCCCGTTGAGTGCCACTGCACTGAACGGCGCGACCACCCTGGAAGCCGCCGCTCACGACAGCATCAAGGGCCTGGAACACCTGGACAAGGTGGTCGATATCGACCAAAGCCCGATTGGCCGCACACCGCGCTCCAACCCGGCGACCTACACCGGGCTGTTCACGCCGATTCGCGAGCTGTTCGCCGGCGTGCCGGAATCGCGCTCCCGTGGCTACGGGCCTGGTCGGTTCTCGTTCAACGTCAAGGGCGGCCGCTGCGAAGCGTGCCAGGGCGATGGCTTGATCAAGGTGGAGATGCACTTCCTGCCGGACATCTACGTGCCGTGCGACGTGTGCAAGAGCAAGCGCTACAACCGCGAAACCCTGGAGATCAAGTACAAGGGCAAGAGCATCCACGAAACCCTCGAGATGACGATCGAGGAAGCGCGGGTGTTCTTCGACGCGGTACCGGCCCTGGCGCGCAAGCTGCAGACACTGATGGATGTTGGCCTGTCGTACATCAAGCTGGGTCAGTCGGCGACGACGCTGTCGGGTGGCGAGGCCCAGCGGGTCAAGCTGTCTCGCGAGCTGTCCAAGCGTGATACCGGCAAGACGCTGTACATCCTCGACGAGCCGACCACAGGCCTGCACTTCGCGGATATTCAGCAATTGCTGGATGTGCTGCATCGCCTGCGTGACCACGGCAATACGGTGGTAGTGATCGAGCACAATCTGGATGTGATCAAGACCGCCGACTGGCTGGTGGACCTGGGGCCGGAAGGCGGTTCCAAAGGTGGGCAGATCATTGCGGTCGGCACACCGGAGCAAGTCTCGGAGATGAAGCAGTCTCACACCGGCTTCTACCTCAAGCCTCTGCTGGCTCGCGACAAGGACTGATTGTTCAGCCCCACGAAAAAGCCCCTGTCACCGTGTAAGTGACAGGGGCTTTTTAGTAGCTGGAGGAATCAGAACTGCGATTGCAGGTAATTCTCCAGGCCAATCAGCTTGATCAGGCCCAACTGCTTTTCCAGCCAGTAGGTGTGATCCTCTTCGGTGTCATTCAACTGCACCCGCAGGATTTCCCGCGTGACGTAGTCGTTGTGCTGCTCGCAGAGCTCAATGCCCTTGCAGAGCGCGGCACGGACCTTGTACTCAAGGCGCAAGTCGCTGGCGAGCATCTCAGGCACCGTGGTGCCGGTATCCAGGTCGTCGGGACGCATACGGGGCGTGCCTTCGAGCATCAGGATACGGCGCATCAGTGCGTCGGCGTGCTGTGCCTCTTCTTCCATTTCATGGTTGATACGCTCGTAGAGCTCGGTAAAGCCCCAGTCTTCGTACATCCGCGAGTGAATGAAATATTGGTCACGAGCTGCCAGTTCGCCCGTCAGCAACGTGTTGAGGTAATCGATTACGTCGGGGTGACCTTGCATCGCCCTACATCTCCCTGCTTGAAAGTCTGTAGTTTGAACCATGATGACCCGGAGGTCACGGGACCAACGGCAGAAAAGTGAAGATTTCCGGTGAAAAGTAGCTTAAATAACGCAAAAACCGCCCAAATGAGGGCGGTTCTGCTTATCGTTTAGAGTCAGTTAAGCGATACACCCAGTGCAGATGCGATCCCTTCTCCATAAGCCGGGTCGGCCTTGAAGAAGTACTGCAACTGGCGCTGCACCACGTCGCTGGAAACACCCGCCATTGCGCCGGCGATATTGTTGATCAGCAGGGCTTTCTGCTCATCGTTCATCAGGCGGAACAGCGCACCGGCATGGCTGTAGTAGTCGGTATCTTCGCGGTGATCGTAACGATCAGCCGCACCGCTCAGGGCCAAGGCTGGCTCGGCATACTGAGGAGCCTGCTTCGGCGCATCGGCGTAGCTGTTTGGCTCGTAATTGGGGGCCGCACCACCATTGGAGCCGAATGCCATCGAACCATCACGCTGGTAGCTGTTGACTGGGCTGCGTGGCGCATTCACCGGCAGTTGCTGGTGATTGGTACCTACGCGATAGCGATGGGCATCGGCGTAAGCGAACACGCGCCCTTGCAGCATGCGGTCTGGCGACAGGCCAACACCCGGGACCATGTTGCTTGGACCGAAAGCCGCCTGTTCAACTTCAGCGAAGTAGTTCAGCGGGTTGCGGTTCAGTTCCAGCTCACCCACTTCGATCAGCGGGAACTCTTTCTGCGACCAGGTCTTGGTCACGTCGAACGGGTTTTCGTAGTGAGCGTTGGCCTGGGCCTCAGTCATGATCTGAATGCACACGCGCCATTTCGGGAAGTCACCACGCTCAATAGCACCGAACAGATCGCGCTGAGCGTAATCAGGGTCGGTACCCGCCAGGCGTGCAGCGTCAGCCGGCGCCAGGTTCTTGATACCTTGCTTGGTCTTGTAGTGCCACTTCACCCAGTGACGCTCGCCTTTGGCGTTAATCAAGCTGTAGGTGTGACTGCCGAAGCCGTGCATGTGACGGTAGCCGTCCGGGATGCCACGGTCCGAAAACAGGATGGTGACCTGGTGCAGCGCCTCAGGGGAGTGCGACCAGAAGTCCCACATCATCTGTGCACTTTTCAGGTTGCTTTGCGGCAGGCGCTTTTGGGTGTGGATAAAGTCGGGAAACTTCAGCGGGTCGCGGATGAAGAACACCGGGGTGTTGTTACCAACGATGTCCCAGTTGCCTTCTTCGGTGTAGAACTTCAACGCGAAACCACGCGGGTCGCGCTCAGTATCAGCCGAACCACGCTCGCCACCCACCGTGGAGAAGCGCAGGAAAGTCGGAGTTTGCTTGCCCACAGAATCGAACAGCTTGGCGCTGGTGTACTGCGTGATGTCTTGAGTGACGGTGAAGGTACCGTAAGCGCCCGAGCCTTTGGCGTGTACACGACGCTCAGGAATGTTTTCACGGTTGAAGTGAGCGAGCTTCTCGATCAGGTGAAAGTCGTCGAGCAGCAGCGGGCCGCGTGGGCCGGCGGAACGGGAATTCTGGTTATCCGCGACAGGTGCGCCGCTGGCGGTAGTAAGGGTTTTATTCTGGCTCATGCTCAATCTTCCTCAGGTCAGTCTTGGAACTGCCGGCTAATCGGCGTGTAGCGATTATTGATCAGGAAGATGACACCATCAAATTTATTAAATCATACCCACCGATAGAAATTAACTAACGATCCATCCGAACGGATATCAAAAGTTGCTGCACGGGCTGAACGTGTATTCGCTCGAGGTAATGCCAGTTTTCCAACGCGCACAAAAAACCGGGCACTAGGCCCGGTTCTTCGTTACAGACTGACGTCTTACTCAGCGGATACAGCTTCACCGCCAACTGGACGATCGATCAGCTCAACGTACGCCATAGGCGCGTTGTCACCAGCGCGGAAACCGCACTTGAGGATGCGCAGGTAGCCACCCTCACGGGTAGCGTAACGCTTGCCCAGGTCGTTGAAGAGCTTACCAACGATAGCTTTCGAACGAGTACGGTCGAAAGCCAGACGGCGGTTAGCCAGGCTGTCTGTCTTGGCCAAAGTAATCAGCGGCTCAGCAACGCGACGCAGTTCTTTAGCTTTCGGCAGTGTAGTTTTGATCAGCTCGTGCTCGAACAGCGACACCGCCATGTTCTGGAACATAGCCTTACGGTGCGAGCTGGTACGGCTCAGGTGACGACCACTTTTACGATGACGCATGGTTCATTCCTTACCAAACTCACGTTCGGTGATTACGACGATCAGGCAGTCGCCTTGTCGTCCTTCTTAAGACTTGCAGGCGGCCAGTTGTCGAGGCGCATGCCGAGGGACAGACCGCGGGAGGCCAGAACGTCCTTGATTTCAGTCAAGGATTTCTTGCCCAGGTTCGGAGTCTTCAACAGTTCTACTTCGGTGCGCTGAATCAGATCACCGATGTAGTAAATGTTTTCCGCCTTAAGGCAGTTAGCCGAACGTACAGTCAGTTCCAGATCGTCAACCGGGCGAAGCAGGATCGGATCGATCTCGTCTTCCTGCTCGATTACCACTGGTTCGCTGTCACCCTTGAGGTCGACGAACGCAGCCAACTGCTGTTGCAGAATGGTTGCAGCGCGGCGGATAGCCTCTTCAGGATCCAGAGTACCGTTGGTTTCCAGATCAATAACCAGCTTGTCCAGGTTAGTACGCTGTTCGACACGGGCGTTTTCCACCACGTATGCGATACGGCGAACCGGGCTGAACGAAGAGTCGAGCTGCAAGCGACCAATGCTGCGGCTTTCGTCTTCATCGCTCTGACGCGAGTCGGCCGGTTCATAACCACGACCACGAGCTACGGTGAGCTTCATGTTCAGGGCGCCGTTAGACGCCAGGTTAGCGATTACGTGATCGGGATTAACGATCTCGACATCATGATCCAGCTGAATATCGGCAGCGGTAACCACCCCCGAACCCTTCTTCGACAAGGTCAGCGTAACTTCGTCACGGCCGTGCAGCTTGATAGCCAGACCTTTAAGGTTCAACAGGATTTCAATTACGTCTTCCTGTACACCTTCGATGGCGCTGTACTCGTGGAGCACACCGTCAATCTCGGCCTCGACTACTGCACAGCCGGGCATTGAGGACAACAGGATGCGGCGCAGCGCGTTGCCCAGGGTGTGGCCAAAACCACGCTCGAGAGGCTCGAGAGTGATCTTGGCGCGGGTTGGACTGACAACCTGCACATCAATGTGACGGGGTGTCAGGAACTCATTTACCGAAATCTGCATGGATGCACCTATTTTCTAGCCCTTACTTGGAGTAGAGCTCGACAATCAGGCTTTCGTTGATGTCGGCGGACAGATCACTGCGAGCAGGAACGTTCTTGAAAACGCCCGACTTCTTCTCAGTGTCTACTTCTACCCATTCTACGCGGCCACGTTGGGCACACAGATCGAGAGCTTGGACAATGCGAAGTTGATTTTTTGCTTTCTCGCGAATCGCGACCACGTCACCAGCACGAACCTGGTACGACGGGACGTTAACGGTTTGGCCGTTTACGCTGACGGATTTGTGCGATACCAGCTGACGGGATTCGGCACGAGTCGAACCAAAGCCCATACGGTATACAACGTTGTCCAGACGGCATTCGAGCAGTTGCAGCAGGTTTTCACCGGTTGCACCTTTCTTGCCAGCAGCTTCTTTGTAGTAGCCGCTGAACTGACGCTCGAGAACGCCGTAGATACGACGGACCTTCTGCTTTTCACGCAGTTGGGTGCCGTAGTCGGACTGGCGACCGCGGCGTTGGCCGTGGATACCAGGTGCTGCTTCAATGTTGCACTTCGATTCGATCGCGCGCACGCCGCTCTTCAGAAAGAGATCGGTGCCTTCACGACGAGCGAGTTTGCATTTTGGACCAATGTAACGAGCCATTCTTTACAATCTCCTGGATTACACGCGGCGCTTCTTCGGCGGACGGCACCCGTTGTGCGGGATTGGCGTCACGTCGGTGATGCTGGCGATCTTATAGCCACAGCCGTTCAATGCACGGACAGCAGACTCACGACCTGGACCTGGACCTTTGACGTTGACGTCGAGGTTTTTCAGGCCATATTCCAGCGCAGCTTGACCAGCACGTTCAGCAGCTACTTGAGCAGCAAACGGGGTGGACTTGCGGGAACCGCGGAAACCCGAACCACCGGAGGTAGCCCAAGAAAGCGCGTTACCTTGACGGTCGGTGATGGTCACGATTGTGTTGTTAAAAGATGCATGGATGTGGGCGATGCCATCAACCACTGTCTTTTTAACTTTTTTACGAGGACGAGCAGCAGGTTTTGCCATGATTAATTTCCTGTCGATTCGCGTGGGCGATTACTTGCGGATCGGCTTACGCGGACCTTTACGGGTACGCGCGTTAGTCTTGGTACGCTGACCGCGTACTGGAAGACCACGACGATGACGCAGACCACGGTAGCAACCGAGGTCCATCAAACGCTTGATTTTCATGTTGATTTCGCGACGCAGGTCACCTTCAGTGGTGAACTTCGCCACTTCGCCACGCAACAGCTCAATCTGCTCGTCGCTCAGATCCTTGATCTTTGCGGCTGGGTTTACCCCAGTGTCTGCGCAAATTTTCTGCGCAGTAGTGCGACCAACACCATAGATGTAGGTCAGCGAGATAACAGTGTGCTTGTTATCTGGAATGTTAACGCCTGCAATACGGGCCATTCAGTGGGACTCCAATTGACAGCTACCTACGCCCCGGAAGCCAAGAAATAGGGCGCGAGATAATATCGCTGTAATAACAAATAATCAACCCGGCAGCGCACTAGCTGCCGGGCTTCAAGCGGATCACACTCAGCCTTGGCGCTGTTTGTGACGCGGTTCCGCGCTGCAAATTACTCGAACAACACCTTCGCGGCGAATAATCTTGCAGTTACGGCACAGCTTTTTCACCGATGCACGAACTTTCATCACCAACTCCTCGAACCTTATGGGTACTCAGCGCAACATGCCGCTGCCGTAACCCTTCAGGTTGGCTTTCTTCATCAGGGATTCGTACTGGTGCGAAACGAGGTGCGATTGTACTTGGGACATGAAGTCCATCACAACCACGACGACGATCAGCAACGAGGTCCCGCCAAGGTAGAACGGAACGTTTGCTGCAACCACCAGGAACTGGGGCAACAGGCAGACGGCCGTCATATATAGAGCACCGAACATGGTCAAGCGAGTCAGAACGCCATCAATGTAGCGCGCAGACTGCTCACCTGGACGAATACCCGGAATAAAGGCACCGGACTTCTTCAGGTTTTCCGCTACGTCTTTCGGATTGAACATCAACGCCGTATAGAAGAAGCAGAAGAAAATAATCCCTGCACTAAACAGCAGAATATTCAACGGCTGACCAGGAGCGATCGACTGCGAGATGTCCTGCAACCAGCCCATACCTTCAGACTGACCGAACCAGGCACCCAACGAAGCCGGAAACAGCAAAATGCTGCTCGCGAAAATGGCAGGAATAACCCCAGCCATGTTCACTTTCAGCGGCAGGTGGCTGGTCTGCGCGGCAAAGACCTTGCGGCCCTGCTGACGCTTGGCGTAGTGAACAGCAATACGACGCTGGCCACGCTCAATGAACACCACAAAACCGATAATCGCTACTGCCAACAAACCGATGGCAACCAGGGCGAAGATATTGATATCACCCTGACGTGCAGACTCGAAAGACTGCCCAATCGCTCTCGGAAGACCGGCAACGATACCTGCGAAAATCAACATCGAGATACCGTTACCAACACCACGCTCAGTAATCTGCTCACCCAGCCACATCATGAACATCGCACCAGCCACAAATGTGGATACCGCGACGAAATGGAAGCCAAAGTCACCAGTGAACGCAACACCCTGCCCGGCCAGGCCAACGGACATGCCGATAGCCTGGACCAGGGCGAGGATGACAGTGCCGTAGCGGGTGTACTGGCTTATCTTGCGACGGCCAGCTTCACCTTCCTTCTTCAACTGCTCCAACTGCGGACTGACGGCGGTCATCAGTTGCATGATGATCGATGCCGAGATGTACGGCATGATCCCCAGTGCAAAGATGCTCATCCGTTCCAGCGCGCCGCCGGAAAACATGTTGAACAAGCTAAGAATGGTCCCCTCATTCTGTCGAAACAGGTCTGCGAGTCGGTCCGGGTTGATACCTGGAACCGGGATGTGTGCGCCTATTCGGTAGACGATAATCGCCAGGAACAGAAAACGCAGACGAGCCCAAAGTTCAGACATACCGCCTTTGCCGAGCGCTGAGAGAGCACCTTGCTTAGCCATTTATTCCTCGAACTTGCCGCCAGCTGCTTCGATAGCCGAACGCGCACCTTTGGTGGCGCCGATTCCCTTGCCGATAGTGACAGCGCGAGTCACTTCACCGGACAGCATGATTTTCACACGCTGTACGTTGACGTTGATCACGTTGGCATCTTTCAGGGTCTGCACGGTAACGATGTCGCCTTCCACTTTGGCCAGCTCGGACAGACGCACTTCTGCGCGGTCCATGGCTTTCAGGGAAACGAAACCGAACTTCGGCAGGCGACGATGCAGCGGCTGTTGACCGCCTTCAAAGCCTGGAGCGATGGTGCCACCGGAGCGGGAGGACTGACCTTTGTGGCCACGGCCACCGGTCTTGCCCAAACCACTACCGATACCACGGCCCGGACGATGCTTTTCGCGACGGGAACCCGGCGCTGGACTCAGATCATTGAGTTTCATCGAATTAACCCTCGACACGCAGCATGTAGTAAGCCTTGTTGATCATCCCGCGATTCTCGGGAGTATCAAGTACTTCTACAGTGTGACCGATGCGACGCAGACCCAAACCCTTAACGCACAATTTGTGGTTAGGGATGCGGCCGGTCATGCTTTTGATCAGCGTTACTTTAACGGTAGCCATGATCAGAAGATCTCCTTGACGCTTTTGCCACGCTTGGCGGCAATGGATTCAGGAGACTGCATTGCTTTCAAACCCTTGAAAGTGGCGTGAACCACGTTTACCGGGTTAGTCGAGCCGTAGCACTTGGCCAGAACGTTCTGAACGCCAGCAACTTCGAGGACAGCACGCATAGCGCCGCCAGCGATGATACCGGTACCTTCAGAGGCAGGCTGCATGTACACCTTCGAAGCGCCGTGAGCGGACTTCATTGCGTACTGCAGAGTGGTGCCGTTCAGATCAACTTGGATCATGTTGCGACGAGCAGCTTCCATTGCCTTCTGGATCGCAGCAGGCACTTCACGTGACTTGCCACGGCCGAAGCCAACGCGCCCTTTACCATCACCTACCACGGTCAACGCGGTGAAAGTGAAGATACGGCCGCCTTTAACGGTTTTGGCTACGCGGTTAACTTGAACCAGCTTCTCAATGTAGCCTTCGTCGCGCTTTTGGTCGTTATTTGACATAACTTAGAACTCCAGCCCAGCTTCACGAGCAGCATCAGCCAGCGCTTTCACGCGGCCGTGGTACTTGAAGCCAGAGCGGTCGAAAGCCACTTGCGAGACGCCGGCGGCCTTAGCACGCGTAGCGACCAGCTGGCCAACCTTAGTGGCCGCGTCGATGTTGCCAGTGGCACCATCACGCAGTTCTTTATCCAAAGTCGAGGCGCTTGCCAGGACTTTGTTGCCGTCGGCCGAGATGACCTGGGCGTAGATGTGCTGCGACGAGCGGAACACGCAGAGACGCACGACTTCGAGTTCGTGCATTTTCAGGCGTGCTTTGCGAGCGCGACGCAGTCGAGTAACTTTTTTGTCGGTCATTTGCTATGCCCTACTTCTTCTTGGCTTCTTTACGACGGACGACTTCGTCCGCGTAGCGCACACCTTTGCCTTTGTACGGCTCTGGTGGACGGAAGTCGCGGATCTCAGCGGCCACCTGACCTACCAGCTGCTTATCAATACCCTTGATCAGGATATCGGTTTGGCTAGGGGTCTCAGCGGTGATGCCTTCCGGCAGTTCGTAATCCACTGGGTGCGAGAAGCCAAGGGCCAGGTTCAGAACCGTGCCTTTTGCTTGCGCTTTGTAACCAACACCGACCAGCTGGAGCTTGCGCTCGAAGCCTTGGCTTACGCCTTGGACCATGTTGTTTACCAACGCACGAGTGGTACCGGCCATTGCGCGAGTTTGTTGATCGCCATTGCGAGCAGCGAAACGCAGCTCACCAGCTTCTTCAACGATCTCAACGGACGAATGGATGTTCAGTTCCAGAGTGCCCTTGGCACCCTTCACCGAAAGCTGTTGGCCTGCGAATTTTACTTCGACACCGGCTGGCAGCTTAACGGGGTTCTTAGCGACGCGTGACATGCTTATCCCCCCTTAGAACACAGTGCAAAGAACTTCGCCGCCGACACCGGCAGCGCGCGCAGCACGATCCGTCATCACACCTTTGTTGGTGGAGACGATAGACACACCGAGACCGCCACGAACTTTTGGCAGATCATCAACGGACTTGTACTGACGCAGGCCTGGACGGCTAACGCGCTTCACTTCTTCGATGACCGGACGGCCTTCGAAGTACTTCAGCTCGATGGACAGCAGTGGTTTGATTTCGCTGCTGATCTGATAACCCGCAATGTAGCCTTCGTCTTTCAGGACTTTGGCAACAGCAACCTTCAACGTGGAAGATGGCATGCTTACGACGGACTTTTCAGCCATCTGGGCATTACGGATACGAGTTAGCATGTCCGCTAACGGGTCCTGCATACTCATGGCTAGACGCTCCTAATACAAAAAAATTAGCCTTGCGGCCATTACGTGTCGCCGAGAATCTCCGAGCACAAAACACACGGGCTCAGGCGAGCCGCGTATTTTAGACACACTCCGGAAATGAAACAAGCCCCAAAAGGGGCTTGTTCCAGATTCTAGGCCACCGGCGGTCAGTATCTTGCGATCCTGGCCACCGAGACTTCGAACGTACTTACCAGCTGGCTTTAACCAGACCTGGTACGTCACCACGCATTGCCGCTTCACGCAGTTTGTTACGGCCGAGGCCGAACTTGCGGTAAACGCCGTGTGGACGACCGGTCAGGCGGCAGCGGTTACGCATGCGCGAAGCGCTTGCGTCACGTGGCTGCTTCTGCAGAGCAACTGTAGCTTCCCAACGCGCTTCTGGACTTGCGTTCAGATCAACGATGATTGCTTTCAGTGCTGCACGCTTCTTGGCGTACTTGGCAACCGTGAGCTGACGCTTCAGCTCGCGGTTTTTCATGCTCATCTTGGCCATGGTCCTACTCCAATCAGTTGCGGAACGGGAATTTGAACGCACGCAGCAGAGCGCGGCCTTCATCATCGTTCTTGGCAGTGGTGGTCAGGGTGATGTCCAGACCGCGGAGAGCATCGATCTTGTCGTAGTCGATTTCCGGGAAGATGATCTGCTCTTTAACGCCCATGCTGTAGTTACCACGACCATCGAAGGACTTGGCATTCAGGCCGCGGAAGTCGCGGACCCGAGGCAGGGAGATCGACAGCAGACGATCCAGGAATTCGTACATACGCTCACGGCGCAGAGTCACTTTGACGCCGATCGGCCATCCTTCACGGACTTTAAAGCCAGCGATGGATTTACGAGCGTAGGTCACAACGACTTTTTGGCCGGTGATCTTTTCCAGGTCAGCAACAGCGTGCTCGATGACTTTTTTGTCGCCGATCGCTTCGCCCAGACCCATGTTCAGGGTGATTTTGGTAACGCGCGGAACTTCCATCACGTTCGAAAGCTTAAGTTCTTCCTTAAGTTTCGGTGCGATTTCCTTCCGGTAAATCTCTTTTAGTCGTGCCATGGTCTTCTACCTAGCAGTGTTCAAGCATCAACCGCTTTTTGGGTCGACTTGAAGACACGAATTTTCTTACCGTCTTCTACTTTGAAACCAACGCGGTCAGCCTTGTTGGTTTCGCCGTTGAAGATGGCGACGTTAGAAGCGTGCAGTGGCGCTTCTTTCTCGACGATACCGCCTTGTACGCCCGACATCGGGTTAGGCTTGGTATGACGCTTGACCAGGTTCAGACCACCAACGACCAGACGGTCATCAGCAAGAACCTTCAGCACCTTACCGCGCTTACCTTTGTCTTTGCCGGCGATCACGATGATCTCGTCGTCACGACGAATCTTTTGCATGTCGGATCTCCTTACAGCACTTCTGGGGCGAGCGAGACGATCTTCATGAACTTCTCAGTACGAAGTTCACGGGTCACTGGCCCAAAGATACGGGTGCCGATCGGCTCTTGCTTGTTGTTCAGAAGAACAGCAGCGTTGCCATCAAAGCGGATAATGGAGCCATCTGCACGGCGTACGCCGTGACGAGTGCGGACTACAACAGCAGTCATCACTTGGCCTTTTTTCACTTTACCGCGAGGAATTGCTTCCTTCACGGTAACTTTGATGATGTCACCGATACCAGCGTAACGACGATGGGAGCCACCCAGCACCTTGATGCACATAACGCGGCGTGCGCCGCTGTTATCGGCCACATCGAGCATGGATTGAGTCTGAATCATATAATTTCTCCGACCCCTAGTCCTTAGACTTCCACAGCGCGTTCGAGAACATCAACCAGGGCCCAAGACTTGGTCTTGGCCAACGGACGAGTTTCACGAATAGTGACTTTGTCGCCGATGTGGCACTGGTTGGTTTCGTCGTGCGCGTGCAGCTTAGTCGAACGCTTAACGTATTTACCGTAGATCGGGTGCTTAACGCGACGCTCGATCAAAACGGTGATGGTTTTGTCCATCTTGTCGCTGACAACACGGCCAGTCAGCGTACGGACAGTCTTTTCGGCTTCAGCCATGATCACTTACCTGCCTGCTGGTTGAGCACAGTCTTCACGCGAGCAATGTCACGCTTAACTTGCGAGAGCAGATGAGACTGCCCCAACTGGCCAGTTGCTTTCTGCATACGCAGATTGAACTGGTCGCGCAGCAGGCCGAGCAGTTGCTCGTTCAGCTGCTGTGCGGATTTTTCACGAAGTTCATTCGCTTTCATCACATCACCGTCCGTTTAACAAAGGAGGTGGCGAGCGGCAGCTTTGCAGCAGCCAGGGCGAAAGCCTCACGCGCCAGCTCTTCAGTAACACCCTCGATTTCATACAGGACTTTGCCTGGCTGAATCTGGGCAACCCAATATTCCACGTTACCCTTACCTTTACCCATCCGAACTTCGAGGGGCTTTTTGGAGATAGGCTTGTCCGGGAATACACGGATCCAGATCTTGCCGCCACGTTTAACGTGACGGGTCAGTGCACGACGCGCTGACTCGATCTGACGAGCGGTGAGACGACCACGAGCTACAGACTTCAGCGCATATTCGCCGAAGCTGACTTTGCTACCGCGCTGAGCCAGACCACGGTTGTGGCCTGTCATCTGCTTGCGGAACTTCGTACGCTTTGGTTGCAACATTTGGCGTACCCCTTACTTAGCAGCTTTTTTACGAGGCGCTGGTGCTTGTGGTTTCAGTTCTTCTTGGCGACCACCAATTACTTCGCCTTTGAAGATCCAAACCTTTACACCGATCACACCGTAGGTGGTGTGAGCTTCGTAGTTGGCATAGTCGATGTCGGCACGCAGGGTGTGCAGTGGCACACGACCTTCGCGATACCATTCAGTACGTGCGATTTCAGCACCGCCGAGACGACCGCTCACTTGGATTTTGATGCCTTTGGCACCAATGCGCATGGCGTTCTGTACTGCGCGCTTCATAGCGCGACGGAACATTACGCGACGCTCCAGCTGCTGAGCTACGCTCTGCGCAACCAGCATACCGTCGAGCTCCGGCTTGCGGATCTCTTCGATATTGATGTGCACAGGCACACCCATTTGCTTGGTCAGGTCCTGACGCAGTTTCTCAACATCTTCACCTTTCTTCCCGATAACGATACCTGGACGAGCGGTGTGGATGGTGATACGTGCAGTTTGAGCAGGACGATGGATATCGATACGGCTCACGGACGCGCTTTTTAGTTTGTCTTGGAGATACTCACGCACCTTCAGATCAGCGAACAAGTAGTCCGCATAAGTCCGACCGTCTGCGTACCAGACGGAGGTGTGCTCCTTGACGATTCCCAGGCGAATGCCAATGGGATGTACTTTCTGACCCATCTCTTCGACTCCGTTACTTGTCAGCAACCTTGACAGTGATATGGCAAGACCGCTTGACGATGCGATCAGCTCGGCCTTTGGCACGAGGCATGATGCGCTTCAGCGAACGCCCTTCGTTGACGAAAACGGTGCTGACCTTCAGGTCATCAACGTCTGCGCCTTCGTTGTGCTCGGCGTTGGCTACGGCCGACTCCAGCACTTTCTTGATGATCTCGGCGGCTTTCTTACTGCTGAAAGCCAACAGGTTGAGCGCTTCGCCCACCTTCTTCCCGCGGATCTGGTCGGCGACCAAGCGGGCTTTCTGGGCGGAGATTCGAGCGCCCGACAACTTAGCGGCTACTTCCATCGTTCCTTACCCCTTAACGCTTGGCTTTCTTGTCTGCCACGTGCCCACGATATGTGCGGGTACCGGCAAACTCGCCTAGTTTGTGGCCGACCATGTCTTCGTTCACGAGAACTGGAACATGTTGACGACCGTTATGCACTGCAATGGTCAGACCGACCATTTGTGGCAGGATCATCGAACGACGCGACCAGGTTTTCACCGGTTTGCGATCGTTCTTTTCCGCCGCCACTTCGATCTTCTTCAGTAGGTGAAGATCAATAAAAGGACCTTTTTTCAGAGAACGTGGCACTGTCGTATCCCTCTATTTACTTGCGACGACGGACGATCATTTTGTCGGTACGCTTATTACCACGAGTCTTCGCGCCCTTAGTCGGGAAGCCCCATGGCGATACCGGATGACGACCACCAGAGGTACGACCTTCACCACCACCGTGTGGGTGGTCAACCGGGTTCATGGCAACACCACGAACGGTTGGGCGAACGCCACGCCAGCGTTTGGCACCAGCTTTACCCAGCGAACGCAGGCTGTGCTCGGAGTTCGAGACTTCGCCCAGGGTCGCACGGCATTCAGCCAATACTTTACGCATTTCACCAGAGCGCAGACGCAGGGTCACGTAGACACCTTCACGAGCGATCAGCTGAGCCGAAGCACCAGCGGAACGAGCGATTTGCGCGCCTTTACCCGGCTTCAATTCGATGCCGTGTACGGTGCTACCAACTGGAATGTTGCGCAGTTGCAGAGCGTTGCCCGGCTTGATCGGTGCCAAAGCACCTGCGATCAGCTGGTCACCAGCACTCACGCCTTTAGGGGCGATGATGTAGCGACGCTCGCCATCTGCGTACAGCAGCAGAGCGATGTGAGCAGTACGGTTTGGATCGTATTCGATACGCTCGACAGTGGCAGCGATGCCATCTTTGTCGTTGCGACGGAAGTCGACCAGACGATAATGCTGCTTATGGCCACCACCGATGTGACGAGTGGTAATACGACCATTGTTGTTACGACCACCAGTCTTCGATTTCTTCTCGAGCAGCGGTGCGTGAGGAGCGCCTTTATGCAGCTCCTGGTTGACCACCTTGACCACAAAACGGCGGCCAGGGGAAGTCGGTTTGCATTTAACGATTGCCATGATGCACCCCTTCCTTACTCAGCACTGCTGCTGAAATCGAGATCTTGGCCTGGCTGAAGGGAGATAACTGCCTTCTTCCAGTCATTACGCTTGCCCAGACCGCGAGCAGTGCGCTTGCTCTTACCCAGAACATTCAGGGTAGTAACACGCTCTACTTTCACGCTGAACAGGCTTTCGACGGCCTTCTTGATTTCCAGCTTGGTTGCGTCAGTTGCAACCTTGAAAACGAACTGGCCTTTCTTGTCAGCCAGAACCGTAGCCTTTTCGGAAACGTGCGGGCCAAGCAGAACTTTAAATACGCGTTCCTGGTTCATCCCAGCAGCTCCTCGAATTTCTTCACGGCCGACACGGTGATCAACACCTTGTCGTATGCGATCAGACTAACTGGATCGGAACCTTGCACGTCACGTACATCAACGTGTGGCAGGTTGCGAGCAGCCAGGTACAGGTTCTGATCAACAGCTTCAGACACGATCAGGACGTCAGTCAGGCCCATGCCGTTCAGCTTGTTCAGCAGATCTTTGGTTTTCGGCGCTTCAACAGCGAAGTCCTGAACCACGACCAGACGATCAGTACGCACGAGTTCAGCAAGGATGGAGCGCAGTGCTGCGCGATACATCTTCTTGTTGAGCTTCTGGGTGTGATCCTGTGGACGTGCTGCGAAAGTGGTACCGCCGCCACGCCAGATTGGGCTACGGATAGTACCGGCACGAGCGCGGCCAGTACCTTTCTGACGCCAAGGGCGCTTACCGCCACCACGAACGTCGGAACGGGTCTTTTGCTGCTTGCTACCTTGACGGCCGCCGGCCATGTAGGCCACGACTGCTTGGTGAACCAGCGTCTCGTTGAATTCGCCGCCAAATGTCAGTTCGGAAACTTCGATCGCTTGAGCGTCATTTACGTTTAATTGCATGTCAGCTTCCCCTTAACCGCGAGCCTTGGCCGCTGGACGTACAACCAGGTTGCCGCCAGTAGCGCCAGGAACAGCACCCTTGACCAACAACAGATTGCGTTCAGCGTCGACGCGCACTACTTCGAGGGACTGCACGGTCACGCGCTCAGCGCCCATATGACCGGACATTTTTTTGCCCTTGAATACACGACCAGGAGTCTGGCACTGGCCAATAGAGCCCGGGACGCGGTGGGAAACGGAGTTACCGTGAGTGTTGTCTTGGCCACGGAAATTCCAACGCTTGATCGTACCCTGGAAGCCTTTACCCTTGGACTGACCGGTTACATCAACCAGTTGACCAGCGGCGAAGATTTCAGCGTTGATCAGATCGCCAGCCTGGTAGTCGCCGTCTTCAAGACGGAACTCCATGACAGTACGACCAGCTGCAACGTTTGCTTTAGCGAAGTGACCTGCTTGAGCAGCAGTCACACGCGAAGCACGACGCTCGCCGACAGTGACTTGCACTGCACGATAGCCATCGGTTTCTTCAGTTTTAAACTGGGTGACGCGATTCGGTTCGATCTCAATGACCGTGACCGGAATGGAGACACCTTCTTCGGTGAAAATACGGGTCATACCGCATTTACGACCGACTACACCAATAGTCATGTTGTAAACCTCATGAGTGTACGGGGCTTTCACCCGCTATGGCCGCCCATTTCAGAGCGTTACACGACTAAGACCCAAGTCTTAGCCGAGGCTGATCTGTACTTCCACACCGGCCGCCAGATCAAGCTTCATAAGTGCATCAACGGTTTTATCCGTTGGCAGGACGATGTCCAGCACGCGCTTATGAGTACGGATCTCGTACTGGTCACGCGCGTCTTTGTTGACGTGCGGGGAGACCAGAACGGTGAACCGCTCTTTACGGGTAGGCAGTGGAATTGGACCACGCACTTGAGCACCAGTACGTTTCGCGGTTTCCACGATTTCCTGGGTGGATTGGTCGATCAGTTTGTGGTCAAAAGCCTTCAACCTGATACGAATTTGCTGATTTGCCATTGGATTTCAGACTCCGGCTGCTATTCCCAGCGAGCGCAACACGCCCGTTAAAAGGAGGCGCAATTCTATAGACGCCCCATATGGGTGTCAACTCAATAAAAAAGCCCCCGCTGAGCGGGGGCTTTTTCAAGTCATCACTTATTAAGCGATGATTTTGGCTACGACGCCAGCGCCGACGGTACGACCGCCTTCACGGATAGCGAAACGCAGACCATCTTCCATTGCGATGGTTTTGATCAGGGTGACAACCATTTTGATGTTGTCGCCTGGCATTACCATTTCAACGCCTTCCGGCAGTTCGCAGTTACCGGTCACGTCAGTGGTCCGGAAGTAGAACTGTGGACGGTAGCCTTTGAAGAACGGAGTGTGACGACCGCCTTCTTCTTTGCTCAACACGTACACTTCAGCTTCGAAGGTAGTGTGCGGCTTAACCGAACCTGGCTTGACCAGAACCTGGCCACGCTCAACGTCGTCACGCTTGGTACCACGCAGCAGAACGCCGCAGTTCTCGCCTGCACGACCTTCGTCGAGCAGTTTACGGAACATTTCAACACCGGTGCAGGTGGTGACGGTAGTGTCACGCAGACCAACGATTTCCAGTGGATCTTGAACCTTAACGATACCGCGCTCGATACGACCAGTCACAACAGTACCACGACCGGAGATCGAGAATACGTCTTCGATTGGCATCAGGAACGGCTTGTCGATAACACGAACTGGATCTGGGATGTAGCTGTCCAGAGTCTCAACCAGTTTACGAACGGCAGTGGTGCCCATTTCGTTGTCGTCAAGACCGTCCAGAGCCATACGAGCAGAACCGATGATGATCGGAGTGTCGTCGCCTGGGAAGTCGTAAGTGCTCAGCAGATCGCGCACTTCCATCTCAACCAGTTCCAGCAGCTCAGCGTCGTCTACCAGGTCAGCCTTGTTCAGGAAAACCACGATGTACGGAACGCCTACCTGACGGGACAGCAGGATGTGCTCACGGGTTTGTGGCATCGGACCATCAGCGGCCGAGCAAACCAGGATCGCGCCGTCCATCTGGGCAGCACCGGTGATCATGTTCTTCACATAGTCAGCGTGACCTGGGCAGTCAACGTGAGCGTAGTGACGGATCAGCGAGTTGTATTCAACGTGCGCGGTGTTGATGGTGATACCACGAGCTTTTTCTTCTGGTGCGCTGTCGATCTTGTCGAAGTCAACACGAGCCGAACCGAAAACTTCGGAGCAGACGCGAGTCAGAGCAGCGGTCAGAGTGGTTTTACCGTGGTCAACGTGGCCGATAGTGCCAACGTTTACGTGCGGTAGGGAACGATCAAATTTTTCTTTAGCCACGACAATTAACTCCTTGCCTAAAGGACTGAATCAGCCTTGTTTTTTGGATACAGTTTCAGCGATGTGCGCCGGAGCTGTGTTGTATTTTTTGAATTCCATAGAGTAGCTTGCGCGACCCTGAGACATGGAACGAACGTCGGTCGCATAACCGAACATCTCGCCCAACGGAACCTCGGCACGAATCACTTTGCCGGAAACCGTATCTTCCATACCCAAGATCATGCCGCGACGACGGTTAAGGTCGCCCATCACGTCACCCATGTAGTCTTCAGGCGTAACGACTTCTACTGCCATGATTGGCTCAAGCAACTCACCACCGCCCTTCTGGGCCAGTTGCTTGGTAGCCATGGAAGCAGCCACCTTAAACGCCATCTCGTTGGAGTCGACGTCGTGGTAAGAACCGTCAAAAACGGTCGCCTTCAGGCCGATGAGCGGATAGCCGGCAACAACACCGTTCTTCATCTGCTCTTCGATACCCTTCTGGATAGCCGGGATGTATTCCTTAGGAACAACACCGCCCACTACTTCGTTCACGAATTGCAGACCTTCCTGACCTTCATCAGCAGGAGCAAAACGGATCCAGCAATGGCCGAACTGGCCACGACCGCCGGACTGACGAACGAATTTGCCTTCGATTTCGCAGTTCTTCGTGATGCGCTCACGATAGGAAACCTGAGGCTTACCGATGTTGGCTTCGACGTTGAACTCACGGCGCATCCGGTCAACCAGGATGTCCAGGTGAAGCTCGCCCATGCCGGAGATGATCGTTTGACCAGTCTCTTCATCAGTCTTGACGCGGAAAGATGGATCTTCCTGAGCAAGCTTGCCCAGAGCGATACCCATTTTTTCCTGGTCATCCTTGGTCTTAGGCTCAACGGCAACCGAAATAACCGGCTCCGGGAAGTCCATGCGAACCAGGATGATTGGCTTGGCAGCGTCGCACAAGGTCTCACCAGTGGTGACGTCCTTCATGCCGATCAGGGCCGCGATGTCACCAGCGCGTACTTCCTTGATCTCTTCACGGGCGTTTGCGTGCATTTGCACCATACGACCCACACGCTCTTTCTTGCCTTTAACCGAGTTGATCACGCCGTCGCCGGAGGCCAACACGCCCGAGTAAACGCGGACGAAGGTCAAAGTACCCACGAATGGGTCAGTAGCGATCTTGAACGCCAGAGCCGAGAACGGCTCGCTGTCATCGGCGTGACGCTCCATCTCTTCTTCCTCGTTATCAGGGTTGGTACCCTTGATAGCAGGAATGTCGGTTGGAGCAGGCAGGTAGTCGATAACGGCGTCGAGAACCAGGGGAACACCCTTGTTCTTGAAGGAAGAACCGCAAACAGCCAGAACGATCTCACCAGCGATAGTACGCTGACGCAGAGCGGCCTTGATTTCCACGTTGGTAAGCTCTTCACCTTCGAGGTACTTGTTCATCAGCTCTTCGCTGGCTTCGGCAGCAGCCTCAACCATGTTGTTACGCCACTCGTCAGCCAGCTCCTGCAGTTCTGCAGGGATAGGCTTACGAACAGGAACCATGCCTTTGTCAGCGTCATTCCAGTAAACAGCTTCCATGTTGATCAGATCGATCTGACCCTGGAAGTTGTCTTCGGAACCGATAGCCAACTGGATTGGCACCGGAGTGTGACCCAGACGCTGTTTGATCTGACCGATCACGCGCAGGAAGTTGGCACCAGCACGGTCCATCTTGTTTACGTAAACAAGACGTGGAACGCCGTACTTGTTGGCCTGACGCCATACGGTTTCCGACTGAGGCTCAACACCCGAAGTACCGCAGAACACAACGACAGCGCCGTCGAGTACACGCAGGGAACGCTCAACTTCAATGGTGAAGTCTACGTGGCCCGGGGTATCGATTACGTTGAAGCGGTGCTCGTCCTTGTACTGCTTCTCGGAACCTTTCCAGAAGGCGGTAATAGCAGCAGAAGTAATGGTAATACCACGCTCCTGCTCCTGAACCATCCAGTCTGTGGTCGCGGCGCCGTCATGCACCTCGCCCATTTTGTGACTTTTGCCGGTGTAAAACAGTACGCGCTCGGTGGTGGTGGTTTTACCAGCATCCACGTGAGCAACGATACCGATGTTACGGTAGCGGCTAATCGGAGTAGTACGAGCCATAAAGCCCTCGCAAAATTAGTGAAGCTAGAATTAGAAGCGGTAGTGCGAGAAAGCTTTGTTGGCTTCAGCCATACGGTGCACGTCTTCACGCTTCTTAACAGCAGCACCTTTACCTTCAGCAGCGTCCAACAGTTCGCCAGCCAAACGCAGGGCCATAGACTTCTCGCCGCGCTTACGGGCGAAGTCTACCAACCAGCGCATTGCCAAAGCGTTACGACGGGACGGGCGAACTTCAACCGGAACCTGGTAAGTAGCACCGCCTACACGGCGCGACTTCACTTCGACCAGCGGAGCGATGGCGTCGAGAGCTTTCTCGAAGATTTCCAGGGGGTCGCTGTTCTTGCGTTCTTTAACCTTTTCCAGCGCGCCATAAACGATACGCTCGGCAACGGCTTTCTTGCCGCTTTCCATTACGTGGTTCATGAACTTGGCCAGGATTTGGCTTCCGTATTTTGGATCGTCAAGCACTTCGCGCTTGGCTGCTACGCGTCTTCTTGGCATGGATAAGCCCTCAAACGGTCTTCAGGTTCGCTCGGAATCGGTGCCCTTTCGGGACGCCTCCGACCTTACTCTTATCGACTCAGAAAATAAGATGATTCAGTTTTACAAAAAGCCGCTACTACTTAGGCTTCTTGGTACCGTACTTCGAACGACCCTGGTTACGACCTTTAACGCCGGAAGTATCCAAGGAGCCGCGTACGGTGTGGTAACGAACACCTGGCAAGTCTTTTACACGACCGCCGCGGATCAGTACCACGCTGTGCTCTTGCAGGTTGTGACCTTCACCGCCGATGTACGAGGAAACCTCGAAACCGTTGGTCAGGCGCACACGGCATACTTTACGCAGTGCCGAGTTAGGTTTTTTCGGCGTAGTGGTATACACGCGAGTGCATACGCCACGACGTTGCGGGCAGTTCTGCAGCGCAGGCACGTCGGATTTCTCGACGATACGCTTACGCGGCTGACGTACCAGCTGGTTGATAGTTGCCATCTACTAGCTCCACTGTTGTCTTGCGACGCTATTGTCTTGCAAGAAAAGCAAAATGGCAGGAACGAATTCCCGCCAAATTTAGGGGTACAAGAGTCTAAAGAGGATCTTGTCCCCAGTCAAGGCAAGGCCCCGACCTCCCCTTCCATCGAACCGGGACAAATCTGTCTCGATCCGACGAACGGGGCTGCCAGGGCCCGGTCTTATTTACCGCAGAACTCAGTTACCGCTTGAGTTCAGCGCTTCGGTCAGTGCAGCTTCCACTTCACTGGCGCTTACGCGCAACGGCTTGTCGAGTTCACGGCGACGCTTACGCTCGCTGTGGTAGGCCAAACCGGTACCGGCCGGGATCAGACGACCCACAACCACGTTTTCTTTCAGGCCGCGCAGGTAATCGCGCTTGCCGGTTACCGCTGCTTCGGTCAGTACGCGAGTGGTCTCCTGGAAGGAGGCCGCCGAGATGAACGACTCAGTGGACAACGACGCCTTGGTGATACCCAGCAACACACGAGTGAACTTGGAAACGAATTTCTCGTCGTTCGCCAGGCGCTCGTTCTCTACCAGTACGTGAGTCAGTTCCATCTGGTCGCCCTTGATGAAACTCGAATCGCCGGATTCAGCGATTTCAACTTTACGCAGCATCTGACGCAGGATGGTCTCGATGTGCTTATCGTTGATCTTCACGCCTTGCAGACGGTAAACGTCCTGGATCTCGTTAACGATGTACTTGGCCAGCGCACTCACACCCAGCAGACGCAGGATGTCGTGTGGATCGCTCGGGCCGTCGGAGATAACTTCGCCGCGGTTTACCTGTTCGCCTTCGAAGACGTTCAGGTGACGCCACTTCGGAATCAGCTCTTCGTACGGATCGCTACCGTCGTTCGGGGTGATAACCAGGCGGCGCTTGCCCTTGGTCTCTTTACCGAACGCGATGGTGCCGCTGACTTCAGCCAGAATCGACGCTTCTTTCGGACGACGAGCTTCGAACAAGTCGGCAACACGCGGCAGACCACCGGTGATGTCACGGGTCTTCGAAGTTTCTTGCGGGATACGAGCGATAACATCACCGATCGCGATCTTCGCACCATCCGCAACACCGACCAGGGCGTTGGCTGGCAGGAAGTACTGAGCGATAACGTCAGTGCCTGGCAGCAACAGATCCTTGCCGTTGTCATCAACCATCTTCACGGCAGGACGGATATCTTTGCCTGCAGCTGGACGGTCTTTGGCGTCGAGTACTTCAATGTTGGTCATACCGGTCAATTCGTCAGTCTGACGCTTGATCGTGATGCCTTCTTCCATGCCCACGTAGGTCACGGTACCTTTCATTTCGGTAACGATTGGGTGAGTGTGCGGATCCCACTTGGCCACGATTGCGCCAGCGTCGACCTTGTCACCTTCTTTAACCGAAATCACAGCACCGTACGGCAGCTTGTAACGCTCACGCTCACGACCGTAGTCATCAGCGATTGCCAGCTCACCGGAACGGGACACAGCAACCAGGTGGCCATCCACTCGCTCAACGTGCTTCAGGTTGTGCAGACGGACGGTACCGCCATTCTTCACCTGAACGCTGTCGGCTGCGGAGGTCCGGCTTGCCGCACCACCGATGTGGAACGTACGCATGGTCAGCTGGGTACCCGGCTCACCGATGGACTGGGCAGCGATAACGCCGACCGCTTCACCGATGTTCACCTGGTGACCACGAGCCAAGTCACGGCCGTAGCACTTGGCGCAAATGCCGTAGCGGGTTTCGCAGCTGATCGGCGAGCGAACAATCACTTCGTCGATGCTGTTGAGTTCGATGAACTCGACCCACTTCTCGTCTACCAGGGTGCCGGCAGGAACGATGACTTCCTCGGTACCTGGCTTGAATACGTCACGGGCGATTACTCGACCCAGTACGCGCTCACCCAACGGTTCTACAACGTCGCCGCCTTCGATGTGCGGAGTCATCAGCAGACCGTGTTCGGTGCCGCAGTCAACTTCAGTCACAACCAAGTCTTGCGCAACGTCTACCAGACGACGAGTCAGGTAACCGGAGTTAGCGGTTTTCAACGCGGTATCCGCCAGACCTTTACGAGCACCGTGAGTCGAGATGAAGTATTGAAGTACGCTCAAACCTTCACGGAAGTTCGCAGTAATCGGCGTTTCGATGATGGAACCGTCCGGCTTGGCCATCAGGCCACGCATACCGGCGAGCTGACGGATCTGCGCAGCAGAACCCCGTGCGCCCGAGTCGGCCATCATGTACATCGAGTTGAACGACTCTTGATCGACTTCCACGCCATGACGGTCGATAACACGCTCTTTCGAGAGGTTCGACATCATCGCCTTCGACACTTCGTCGTTGGCCTTGGACCAAAGGTCGATCACTTTGTTGTACTTCTCGCCCTGGGTTACCAGGCCGGAGGCGTACTGGCTTTCGATCTCTTTCACTTCATCGGTGGCAGCACCGATGATGGCGGCTTTCTCGTCCGGGATAACGAAGTCGTTAACACCGATGGAAACGCCGGAAATGGTCGAATAAGCAAAACCGGTGTACATCAACTGGTCAGCGAAGATAACGGTCTCTTTCAAACCAACCACGCGGTAGCACTGGTTGATCAGCTTGGAGATCGCCTTTTTCTTCATTGGCTGGTTGACCACGTCGTACGACAGGCCAGGCGGAACAACCTGGAACAGCAGCGCACGGCCGACAGTGGTGTCGACAATACGGGTGTTCTTGACGCTGCCACCGTCACGATCGTTGATGGTTTCGTGGATGCGGACTTTAACCTTGGCGTGCAGTGCGGCTTCGCCGGCACGGAACACACGGTCAACTTCCTGCAGATCCGCGAACACACGACCTTCGCCCTTGGCGTTGATCGCTTCACGAGTCATGTAGTACAGACCCAATACAACGTCCTGCGACGGAACGATGATTGGCTCACCGTTGGCTGGCGACAGAATGTTGTTGGTCGACATCATCAACGCACGCGCTTCCAGCTGGGCTTCCAGCGTCAGCGGTACGTGCACGGCCATTTGGTCGCCGTCGAAGTCGGCGTTGTACGCAGCACAGACCAGAGGGTGCAGCTGGATAGCCTTACCTTCGATCAGTACCGGTTCAAACGCCTGGATACCCAGACGGTGAAGGGTCGGTGCACGGTTGAGGAGAACCGGGTGTTCACGGATCACTTCAGCGAGAACGTCCCAAACCTCAGGTAGTTCGCGCTCGACCATTTTCTTGGCGGCCTTGATGGTAGTCGCGAGACCACGCATTTCAAGCTTGCCGAAAATGAACGGCTTGAACAGCTCGAGAGCCATCTTCTTCGGCAGACCGCACTGGTGCAGACGCAGGGTCGGGCCTACGGTAATTACCGAACGACCGGAGTAGTCAACACGCTTACCGAGCAAGTTCTGACGGAAACGACCTTGCTTACCCTTGATCATGTCAGCCAGGGATTTCAGAGGACGCTTGTTCGAACCGGTGATAGCGCGGCCACGACGACCGTTGTCGAGCAGGGCATCGACAGCTTCCTGCAACATACGCTTTTCGTTGCGCACGATGATGTCCGGAGCGGACAGGTCGAGCAGACGCTTCAAGCGGTTGTTACGGTTGATCACGCGACGGTACAGGTCGTTGAGGTCGGAAGTCGCGAAGCGACCACCATCCAACGGTACCAGCGGACGCAGGTCTGGCGGCAGAACCGGCAGAACGGTCAGCACCATCCACTCTGGCAAGTTGCCGGAACCCTGGAAGGCTTCCATCAACTTCAGACGCTTGGACAGTTTCTTGATCTTGGTTTCGGAGTTGGTTTGCGGAATTTCTTCACGCAGACGGCCAATCTCGTGTTCCAGGTCGATAGCGTGCAGCAGTTCGCGGACAGCTTCGGCACCCATGCGGGCATCGAAATCGTCGCCGAACTCTTCCAGCGCTTCGAAGTACTGCTCGTCGTTCAGCAGCTGACCCTTTTCAAGGGTGGTCATGCCTGGATCGATAACGACATAGCTCTCGAAGTAGAGAACGCGTTCGATATCACGCAGGGTCATGTCCATCAGCAAGCCGATACGGGACGGCAGTGATTTCAGGAACCAGATGTGGGCAACCGGCGAAGCCAGCTCGATGTGCGCCATGCGCTCACGACGAACCTTGGCCAGTGCAACTTCAACGCCGCACTTCTCGCAGATCACACCACGGTGCTTCAAGCGCTTGTACTTACCGCACAGGCACTCGTAATCCTTTACCGGGCCAAAGATCTTGGCGCAGAACAGGCCGTCACGCTCTGGTTTGAACGTACGGTAGTTGATGGTTTCCGGCTTTTTAACTTCACCGAACGACCACGAACGGATCATCTCAGGCGATGCCAACCCAATACGGATGGCGTCGAACTCTTCGACTTGACCCTGGTTTTTCAGCAAATTCAGTAGGTCTTTCAAGGCCTTTCCTCCTGGCGGAGCAGAGAGCGGGCTAAACAGCCCCGCTCTCGATTCGCGTCACGTGTTATTCGGTTTCCAGATCGATATCGATGCCGAGGGAACGAATTTCTTTGATCAACACGTTGAAAGACTCGGGCATGCCCGGCTCCATACGGTGATCGCCGTCCACGATGTTTTTGTACATCTTGGTCCGACCGTTCACATCGTCCGACTTCACTGTGAGCATTTCTTGCAGAGTGTAAGCAGCACCGTATGCTTCCAGTGCCCAGACCTCCATCTCCCCGAAACGCTGACCACCGAACTGAGCCTTACCACCCAGCGGCTGCTGGGTAACCAGGCTGTACGAACCGGTAGAACGAGCGTGCATCTTGTCGTCTACCAAGTGGTTCAGCTTCAGCATGTACATGTAGCCAACAGTAACCGGGCGCTCAAACTTGTTGCCGGTACGGCCGTCGAACAGCTGCATCTGGCCGCTTTCTGGCAGGTCTGCCAGTTTCAGCATGGCCTTGATTTCGCTTTCCTTGGCACCGTCGAACACCGGGGTAGCCATTGGAACGCCGCCGCGCAGGTTCTTCGCCAGATCCAGGATTTCCTGGTCGGAGAAGGTGTCCAGCTCTTCGTTGCGACCGCCGATCTCGTTGTAGATCTCGTGCAGGAACTTGCGCAGGTCTGCGACCTTGCGCTGCTCTTCGATCATACGGTTGATCTTCTCGCCCAGACCTTTGGCCGCGAGGCCCAGGTGGGTTTCAAGGATCTGACCAACGTTCATACGCGAAGGTACGCCCAACGGGTTGAGGACGACGTCTACCGGGGTGCCATTGGCATCGTGCGGCATGTCTTCAACCGGCATGATCACGGAGACCACACCTTTGTTACCGTGACGACCGGCCATCTTGTCGCCCGGCTGGATGCGGCGACGGATTGCCAGGTAAACCTTGACGATTTTCAGCACGCCTGGAGCTAGGTCATCGCCCTGCTGCAGTTTGCGCTTCTTGTCTTCGAACTTGTCGTCCAGCAGACGGCGACGATCGACGATGTAGGCCTGGGCCTTCTCGAGCTGCTCGTTCAGAGCATCTTCAGCCATGCGCAGTTTGAACCACTGCCCGTGCTCAAGACCGTCGAGTACTTCGTCGGTGATGTCCTGACCTTTCTTCAGACCTGCGCCGCCTTCAGCCTTGTGGCCTACCAGGGCGGAACGCAGACGTTCGAAGGTCGCGCCTTCAACGATACGGAACTCTTCGTTCAGATCCTTGCGGATCTCGTCGAGTTGGGTCTTCTCGATGGACAGCGCACGAGCATCACGCTCAACGCCGTCACGGGTGAAGACCTGTACGTCGATGACAGTGCCCTTGGTACCGGTAGGTACACGCAGGGAAGTGTCTTTAACGTCGCTGGCTTTTTCACCGAAGATGGCACGCAACAGCTTCTCTTCCGGAGTCAGTTGGGTCTCGCCTTTCGGAGTGACCTTACCTACCAGAATGTCGCCTGCGCCAACTTCAGCACCTACGTAAACGATACCGGCTTCGTCCAGCTTGTTCAGTGCAGCTTCACCCACGTTCGGGATGTCTGCAGTGATTTCCTCTGGCCCAAGCTTGGTGTCACGCGCCACACAGGTCAGTTCCTGAATGTGGATCGTGGTGAAGCGATCTTCCTGAACCACACGCTCGGACAGGCAGATGGAGTCTTCGAAGTTGTAACCGTTCCAGGCCATGAACGCGATGCGCATGTTCTGACCCAGTGCCAGCTCACCCATATCGGTGGACGGACCGTCTGCCATGATGTCGCTGCGCTGAACCCGATCACCCTTGCTCACCAGCGGACGCTGGTTGATGCAGGTGTTCTGGTTGGAGCGGGTGTATTTGGTCAGGTTGTAGATGTCGACACCGGCTTCGCCAGTTTCAACTTCGTCATCGGCAACACGAACCACGATACGGCTGGCATCAACGGAGTCGATCACGCCGCCACGACGAGCCACGACGCAAACGCCGGAGTCACGAGCTACGTTACGCTCCATGCCGGTACCTACCAGCGGCTTGTCGGCGCGCAGGGTCGGTACAGCTTGACGCTGCATGTTGGAACCCATCAACGCACGGTTGGCGTCATCGTGTTCCAGGAACGGGATCAGCGACGCTGCAACCGAAACTACCTGCTTCGGCGAAACGTCCATCAAGGTGACGTCTTCCGGCGCCTTGACGGTGAACTCGTTCAAGTGACGAACAGCTACCAGCTCGTCGATCAGCATTTTCTTGTCGTTCATCGTGGCCGAAGCCTGAGCGATCACGTGATCAGCTTCTTCGATGGCGGACAGGAACACGATCTCGTCGGTGACCAGTGCGTCTTTCACCACGCGGTACGGGCTCTCGAGGAAGCCGTACTGGTTGGTGCGCGCATAGGCAGCCAGGGAGTTGATCAGACCGATGTTCGGACCTTCCGGCGTTTCAATCGGGCATACACGACCGTAGTGAGTCGGGTGTACGTCACGAACTTCAAAGCCTGCACGCTCACGAGTCAGACCGCCCGGGCCCAGTGCGGAAACACGGCGCTTGTGGGTGATCTCGGAAAGCGGGTTGTTCTGGTCCATGAACTGCGAGAGCTGGCTGGAACCGAAGAACTCTTTCACCGCCGCAGCCACTGGCTTGGCGTTGATCAGGTCTTGCGGCATCAGGCCTTCGCTTTCGGCCATCGACAGACGCTCTTTGACCGCACGCTCAACACGTACCAGGCCAACGCGGAACTGGTTCTCGGCCATTTCGCCTACGCAGCGAACACGACGGTTACCCAGGTGGTCGATGTCATCGACGATGCCTTTGCCGTTACGGATGTCGACCAGGGTCTTCAGTACCGCGACGATGTCTTCCTTGCACAGCACGCCCGAACCTTCGATCTCGGTACGACCGATACGACGGTTGAACTTCATCCGGCCGACCGCAGACAGGTCATAGCGCTCAGGGCTGAAGAACAGGTTGTTGAACAGGGTCTCGGCAGCGTCTTTGGTTGGTGGCTCGCCAGGACGCATCATGCGATAGATCTCGACCAGCGCTTCCAATTGGTTGCTGGTGGAGTCGATCTTCAGGGTGTCGGAGACGAACGGGCCGCAGTCGATGTCGTTGGTGTACAGGGTCTCGATGCGAACAACCTGGGACTTGGCGATTTTCGCCAGGATCTCGGTGTTCAGCTCGGTGTTGCATTCAGCCAGGATTTCGCCGGTGGCCGGGTGCACGATGACCTTGGCGGTGGTGCGACCCAGGACGTAGTCCAGAGGCACTTCCAGCGTCTTGATACCGGCTTTTTCGATCTGGTTGATGTGGCGCGCGGTAATACGGCGGCCGGCTTCAACGATGACCTTGCCTTTGTCGTCCTGGATGTCCAGAACGGCAATCTCACCACGCAGGCGCTGAGGCACCAACTCCAGGCTGAGGGTTTCGCCGCTCAGGTGGAATACGTTAGTGGTATAGAAAGCGTCCAGCACTTGCTCAGTGGTATAGCCGAGCGCGCGCAGCAGTACCGAGGCCGGCAGCTTGCGACGACGGTCGATACGCACGAACACGCAGTCTTTCGGGTCGAACTCGAAGTCCAACCACGAACCGCGGTACGGAATGATCCGCGCGGAGTACAGGAGCTTGCCGGAGCTGTGCGTCTTGCCGCGGTCGTGGTCAAAGAACACGCCCGGGGAACGGTGCAGCTGGGAAACGATAACGCGCTCGGTACCGTTGATAACGAAGGTACCGTTCTCAGTCATCAGGGGGATTTCACCCATGTAGACTTCTTGCTCTTTGATGTCCTTGATCGCTTTGTTCGACGACTCTTTGTCGAAGATGATCAGACGGACTTTTACCCGCAAAGGTACGGCGTACGTAACACCGCGCAACACGCATTCTTTGACATCAAATGCCGGTTCGCCCAGGCGATAACCGACGTACTCCAGCGCAGCATTGCCGGAGTAGCTGATGATCGGGAAAACGGATTTGAAGGCCGCATGCAGGCCCACGTCGCGGAACTGATCTTTGGTCGCTCCCGCCTGCAAGAATTCACGATACGAATCCAGCTGGATAGCCAGAAGGTACGGGACATCCATGACGTCCGGCAACTTGCTAAAGTCCTTGCGGATACGTTTTTTCTCAGTATATGAGTAAGCCATCAGCGTTCCCCAGCTTGGTCACCTGCTTGTTTGGCCCCTCCCGACGGGAGCAGCCAGAAAATCTTGCAAACCCCATGGTTTGCGCCACCGCATCGGGTGGTTACAGCGCGTTATAGGCGACGACCGAGTCGATTGCCAATAACGGAAAAAGGCCGGTGGCAAGAGCCACCAGCCATCAGCCTTCAGCTTAACGCTTGGGCTGGAGACGCAAGGTCGATGCTTACTTCAGCTCGACTTTAGCGCCTGCTTCTTCCAGCACTGCTTTAGCTTTGTCAGCTGCGTCTTTCGACACTGCTTCCAGAACCTGGGCAGGGGCGCCGTCAACTACTGCCTTGGCTTCTTTCAGGCCCAGACCGGTCAGTTCACGTACTGCCTTGATCACGTTTACTTTCTTCTCGCCAGCTTCCAGCAGCATGACGTTGAATTCGGTTTGCTCTTCAGCAGCAACAGCGGCAACAGCTGGGCCAGCCGAAGCAGCGGCAGCGGAAACACCGAATTTTTCTTCGAAAGCTTTGATCAGCTCAACAACCTGCAGAACCGACATTTCAGCTACGGCGTTGAGGATATCGTCTTGGGAGATAGACATTGCTGTAATTCCTGAATTGGGGGACGGCCTACGCGGCCATCGAAATAAACAAAAATACGCGAGAGGAGATGCTCAGCCTTAGGCTGCGGCAGCTTCTTTTTGCTCGCGAACTGCGGCCAGAGTACGAGCCAACTTGCTGGTAGCGCCTTGAATCACGCTCATCAGCTGAGAAATAGCTTCGTTACGGGTCGGCAGTGTTGCCAGTACGTCGATTTGGTTAGCTGCGAGGAACTTGCCCTCGAACGCAGCTGCCTTGATCTCGAACTTATCCTGACCCTTGGCGAATTCCTTGAACAAACGGGCAGCAGCGCCAGGATGTTCCTTGGAGAACGCAATCAGGGTCGGGCCAGTGAACACGTCGTTGAGGACACTGTATTCAGTGTCAGCAACAGCGCGCTTGAGCAGGGTGTTACGTACAACACGTACGTATACGCCAGCTTCACGAGCCTCTTTACGGAGTCCGGTCATAGCGCTTACTGTCACACCACGGGCATCAGCCACGACAGCGGACAGAGCAGCTTTGGCAGCCTCGTTGACTTCAGCGACGATGGCCTTCTTGTCTTCGAGATTAATTGCCACGGGTTTAACTCCTGCTTGTTACCGTTTCATCTGGCCTGGGCCGGATGTCGTTTTGGTGTCTGATTCGGTAAGGAACCGGGAGCACCATCTGCGTAGGCTTGTGGTTTAAGACTTGCGTCGCCTACGGTCTTGGATAGCCCCCGCCAGGCAGGGACCCCAATCTTTCAATTGGCGCAATTACTTGCGCCAATTTGTGTCTTATACGTCCAGCGAGCCTTGGTCGATGACCAGACCTGGGCCCATAGTGGTGCTCAGGGTAACGCGCTTGACGTAGATACCTTTCGAGGAAGCTGGCTTGATACGCTTCAGATCAGCGATCAGGGCTTCAACGTTTTCCTTCAGCTTGACGGCATCAAAGCCGACTTTGCCAACGGAGGTGTGAATGATGCCGTTTTTGTCGGTGCGATAACGAACCTGACCAGCCTTGGCGTTTTTAACCGCGGTAGCTACGTCTGGAGTCACGGTGCCGACTTTAGGGTTAGGCATCAGACCACGTGGACCAAGGATCTGACCCAGCTGACCTACAACGCGCATTGCATCCGGGGAAGCAATTACGACGTCATAGTTCAGGTCGCCGCCTTTCATTTCGGCAGCCAGGTCGTCCATGCCAACGCGATCGGCGCCGGCGGCCAGAGCAGCTTCAGCTGCTGGGCCTTGGGTGAAGACAGCTACACGTACGGTCTTGCCAGTACCGTGTGGCAGCACAGTAGCGCTACGAACGACCTGGTCGGATTTACGTGGGTCAACGCCCAGGTTTACAGCAACGTCAACAGACTCGCTGAACTTGACAGTCGACAGCTCGGTCAGCAGAGCAGCAGCGTCTACAAAATTGTAGGACTTGCCCGCTTCGATTTTGCCGGCGATAGCCTTTTGGCGCTTGGTCAGCTTAGCCATTACACACCCTCCACGTTAAGGCCCATGCTACGAGCAGAACCGGCGATGGTACGCACGGCTGCATCCATATCAGCTGCAGTCAGATCCGCGTTTTTGGTTTTCGCGATTTCTTCCAGCTGAGCACGAGTCACGGTGCCAACCTTAACGGTGTTAGGACGAGCGGAACCGCTAGTCAGACCAGCAGCTTTCTTCAACAGAACCGAAGCCGGGGTCGACTTGGTTTCGAAGGTGAAGCTACGGTCGCTGTATACAGTGATGATCACTGGAGTCGGCAGACCTGGCTCAATACCCTGAGTACGGGCGTTGAAGGCCTTGCAGAATTCCATGATGTTCACGCCGTGCTGACCCAGAGCTGGACCAACAGGTGGGCTTGGGTTGGCCTGAGCGGCCTTCACTTGCAGCTTGATGTAAGCGGTAATCTTCTTGGCCATGAGGCACTCCAATTACGGGTTCGAACGCCTCGAAAGGCTCCCCGGTTACTTGCGCGTTTATCCCAGTGACGACAAAACCCCACAGCCTAAGGCTGCGGGGTTGGGATGCTTGCTCAGCTAGACTTTTTCGACCTGGCTGAACTCTAGCTCTACCGGAGTAGAGCGACCGAAAATGAGCACTGCCACTTGGATCCGGCTCTTTTCGTAGTTAACTTCTTCGACGGTGCCGTTAAAATCAGCGAACGGACCATCTGTGACACGAACAACCTCACCCGGCTCGAACAACGTCTTCGGCTTGGGCTTGTCGCTACCATCAGCAACGCGACGCAGAATTGCTTCTGCTTCTTTGTCAGTGATCGGAGCAGGCTTATCAGCGGTACCGCCGATGAAACCCATGACGCGAGGAGTGTCCTTGACCAAGTGCCAAGTACCCTCATTCATGTCCATTTGAACCAGCACGTAGCCAGGGAAGAACTTACGTTCGCTTTTGCGTTTCTGGCCATTACGCATTTCAACCACTTCTTCAGTGGGAACCAGAATTTCGCCGAAGCCATCTTCCATGCCTGCCAGCTTTACGCGCTCTAGCAAAGAGCGCATGACATGCTTCTCGTAACCCGAGTAAGCATGCACAACGTACCAACGCTTAGCCACGGGACACCCTTAGCCAACAATCAAGGAAACAAGCCAGCCGAGCAGGGAATCAAGCCCCCACAACAGCAACGCCATAACCAGAACAACAGCTACCACGATCAACGTGGTCTGCGTGGTTTCTTGGCGAGTCGGCCAAACGACTTTACGGATCTCGGTACGAGCTTCCTTCACCAGGACCGCAAACGACTTGCCTTTTGCAGTCTGCAGGCCAACAAAGGCAGCAACAGCAGCAAGGGCGAGCAATGCGAGGACACGGTACAGGATTGGCGACCCAGAGTAGTACTGGTTACCAACAACGCCTACAACCACAACAGCGACTACTACAAGCCACTTGAGCAGATCGAAGCGAGAGCCTTGAGCTTCAGCCTTAGGAGTCATCTATGAAGATCCTGTGAAAAGAAAGCCAGACACACCAAGTGAATCTGGCAGGTCAGGAGGGAATCGAACCCCCAACCTACGGTTTTGGAGACCGTCGCTCTGCCAATTGAGCTACTGACCTAAAACAAAATCAGGCCGACAATTATGCCGATCTGAAAAAGACTTTACAACAACAAACCCCTGCAGACCTGAAACCCACCCAAACAAAACAGCGAGAGAGGGCATATTCAACCGGAGGTAGCTGTTAAAACAAAGGCAGATATTTTCATATCTGCCTTGTTATATGGAGCTCTTGAGCGGATTTGAACCGCTGACCTCACCCTTACCAAGGGTGTGCTCTACCAACTGAGCTACAAGAGCGAAACAACTTGCACAACCTGCAAACTTGGAGCGGGTAGCGGGAATCGAACCCGCATCATCAGCTTGGAAGGCTGAGGTTCTACCACTAAACTATACCCGCGGAGCTTGCAGCTCACGCTAAAATGGTGGAGGGGGAAGGATTCGAACCTTCGAAGTCGTAGACGTCAGATTTACAGTCTGATCCCTTTGGCCGCTCGGGAACCCCTCCTAAGCGAGCCGGCATTCTACATCATGCCAGCCTTCTGTCAAGCATTTTCTCATTAAAAAATATGAGGTTAGCTGCGTTGACCTTCACTTCACCCTGTCGACCTAGAAGGTCTTCACTGCGAAGCGGGCGCCATTCTATGCAAACTATTCGAAGGTTGCAATGCCTTCGCACGGCATTATTTTATGTTTTAACTCATTGAATTCATTAGCAAGGTTTTCAAAGGGCAGATCATCGGCCAGACGCCTGCTTTCAGGGGCCACTCGCAGCCAGTATCCCGACGCATCAGGCAGGTTCAGAGACTGCAGCCTGACCTTGATATCCAGGCTCGTGAGGCGCTGCTCAACGGATTGAGCCTCTTTCTGATCAGGCAAACCGCCGATATACAAGCACATCGCCTGCGCATCAGGCGCTTTTGCCCTGTCTCGCCGAACCATCGCATCAGCCGATTCGCTCAACAGGCGGATATCTTGCTGAGAACCACGATAGAGAGCCAAAGGCGTGACATCTTTAGCGCGCAGAGGGGCCTCCTGCTGATGCCAGATGTAATAGAAGACATTGAGGACCAGCAAAAGCAGAAACAGCCAACGCATAAAAACCTCAGGACAAAGGGCACGCCATCGCCAAGCCAACAAAAACCAGATCAGGGACAAGCCTACCGTGAGGCACAGCGTCAGCCACGAGCTCAGCGTCCCCACCGGTAAGGAAGACGGTAAAATCGCTCCCCCAATAGCTTCGAGCCAACTCCAGCTGGGTCAACACAAAACCCCTCAGCATGAGCGTACAGCCGCGCTCTACCGCCTCCACAGTTGTACGCCCTGGAGACAGCGCCTCAAGAGCCCGTTCAGCGGCGATATCGTCATAGCGTATTTTGCGGGTATGTGTTCGAAGCTGATTACGCATCAGCGGCATCCCCGGACAAATGAAACCGCCGAGATGCTCACCGTCTGCGGAAATGAAGTCTGCTGTTGCGGCGGTGCCAAAATCGAGCACCAGGCACGCGCCCGACGCCAGCTGAAACCCACCCAGCATCGCGAGCCAACGATCCAGTCCCAGGCGCTCGAAATCTTCGTACCCGTTCCGCACCCCACCCATCTGCCTCGCCGAAGCAGCACACAGCACCTTGACGCCAAATGCCTCGACCAGGGTAGCGACCAGTTGACTTGTCTCATCCGAAGCGCGAACACTCACCAGCCGGCAGTGTTTTAACGCGAGCCCCGTGAGCGCGAACAGGCTGTCGATCAGCGAGGCATCCGACCCAACGACACCTTCGGCAAAGATACGAGCCTTATCCGACTCAAGTACCCGCCATTTGATAAAGCTATTCCCACAGTCGAGCTCAAGAATCATCACGCAACCTCAGGCTTAGCTCACCACCGCTATATACTTTCTCAACACCATCCACGCTCAACCGCAATGCACCTTGCCCATCGACCCCCAGCACCACGCCGTCAATCTGGTTCACGCCCGCGATGAGCGATACAGGCCGGCCCTGCCATAAATGGCTTTGCTCCCACTCACCCTGAATTGCCGAAAAGCCAGATGCCTGGTGACGCTCAAGATAAGCCTGCAGCTGCACTCCAAGACGCGCTACCAGGTAGTTGCGATCAACAGCACTGCCGCTCTCCAACTGTACGGAGCTCCATTGCTGATCGACCTCATCCGCCTTCTGCATGTTCACGTTGATGCCAATACCAATAACGACGTGACAGACGTCAGCGGGATCCCCGACCAGTTCCAGGAGAATTCCGGCGATCTTTTTCTGCCCGACCAAAACGTCATTTGGCCACTTCAACCCTGCACCACGAACACCCGCGTCGCGCAGCGCCTGCATAACTGCAAGTCCGACCACCAGGCTTAGCCCTTCCAACTGACGCATGCCGCCTTCGATCCGCATCACAAGGCTGTAGTAGACGTTTTGAGCGAAAGGACTGACCCACTTTCGTCCGCGCCTTCCCCTGCCTGCAGTTTGCTGTTCTGAAAGCACAAGAAATGGCGCAGTGCGACCCGATTCAATCAGCCGCAATGCCTCGGCATTGGTAGAGTCAATGGAGTCAGAGATATGAACAGGCCATGCAGGAACAGGTACATGCCGAGCTATTTCATCGGCACTTAACAGTATCAGGGGCGCAGCCAACTGATACCCCCTGCCGCGCACTTTATGGATAGGTAGACCCAATTCCGCCTCGAGATGCTGAAGCTGCTTCCATACAGCACTGCGACTGACACCCAAGGCAGCACCGAGCGCCTCCCCGGAGTGGAATCGGCCATCTTTTAGAAGTTTCAACAACGTCAGCATGCAGGTCTCGCCTCACAATGAGGCACGCATGATAGCCATGCATTAGGCCATTGCATAGAAAGGCAGGACGTTAGCATTGAAGATGCTTGAAATTCGACCACCCAAATTTTCCGACCGCCCAAAACAAAACCCCTGATTGCGTTAGCAATCAGGGGTTTTGGAATTTAATCTTGACGATGA